>NZ_JBWKZH010000040.1:0-54851 GCF_059424305.1 Hydrogenophaga sp. GW456-12-10-14-TSB4
CCGCCCCAACTGGCCGCGCGCCCTGCAACAGGCCCGCCGGCACGACGGCGAACTGCTGCAACTCCCCCTCATGAACCGCCGGCCCCAACCCCTGCCGCTGCTCATCCTGGTCGACATCTCCGGCTCCATGGAACGCTACGCGCGCCTGCTGCTCGCCTTCCTGCACCAGGCCACCCGCGGCACCCCGCGCGCCGCCTTCGCCTTCGGCACCGAACTCACCGACCTGCGCGCCGCCTTCCGCCACCGCGACACCGACCAGATGCTGGAGATGGCCAACGCCGCCATCGACGACTTCGCCGGCGGCACCCGCCTGGGCACCTCCCTCGCCACCCTGCGCACCCAATACCCCCGCTGCCTCGTGGGCCGGCGCACCGTGGTGCTGCTCATCACCGATGGCCTGGACACCGGCGCGCCCGAGCTGCTCGACCAGGAACTCACCTGGCTGGGCCGCCACAGCCGCCGACTGCTCTGGCTCAACCCCCTGCTGCGCTACGACGGCTACGCCCCCCTGGCCACCGGCGCCAGCGTGCTGCACCGCCACGCCCACGGCATGCTGGCCGTGCACAACCTCAGCCGCCTCGAAGACCTCGCGCGGTCCATGGCCGCGCTGATGCAGCGCGGCTGATGTCATCTGTTTCATTCATCATCCCGACCAGACAGGAGAAACCAACGTGGACATGCAAGGAAGCCGGCCGCTCGCCGTGACCCAGCAACAGGCCTGGGAGGCCCTCAACGACCCCGAGATGCTCAAGGCCTGCATCCCGGGCTGCGAAAAATTCGAGCTCACCGAACCCAACATCTACGCCGTCACCACCGCCATCAAGATCGGCCCGGTGGCCGCGCGCTTCAGCGGGCGCGTGACGCTCTCGGACATCGTCCCACCCACCTCCTACAAGATCGGCTTCGACGCCCAGGGCGGCGTGGCCGGTTTCGGCAAGGGCGAGGCCGCCGTGCAGCTCGCGCCCGCCGCCACCGGCTGCGAACTCAGCTACACCGTGCACTCCACCGTGGGTGGCAAAATCGCACAGCTCGGCCAGCGCCTGATCGACGGCGCGGCCAAGTCGCTGGCGGAAGACTTCTTCCGCCGCTTCGATGAGGCCTTGCAGGCCCGCTACCCGAGCGCCGCTGCCGCCCCCGCATCGACGGGCACCGCGCTCCAACCCATGCCCAAGGCCGGCGGCGGCATGCCGACCTGGGCCTGGGCCGCCATCGCCGTCGTCGTGGCGGCGGTGATCTACCTGGCCACGAAGGGATAACTTTGGAAAATCTGGATGTCACCGTCCTGCGCTCGCTGCAGGCCTGGCGCGCCGAAGGCCGGCGCGCCCTGCTGGCCACCGTCGTGCGCACCTGGGGTTCGTCGCCGCGCCCGGTGGGCTCGGTCATGGCGCTGTGCGAAACCGGCGCCGTGGTCGGCTCGGTCTCGGGCGGCTGCATCGAGGACGACCTGATCTACCGCTACAGCCGTGCCCATGGCGCGGTGCAGGGCAGCACGGCACCGCCCGGCATCACGCACGAGATCCCCACCGGGCCGCCCGAGCGCGTGAAGTACGGCGTGAGCGCCGACGAGGCCCACCGCTTCGGCCTGCCCTGCGGCGGCACGCTGGAGCTGGTGCTCGAATTCAACCCCGACGCCGGTTCCCTGGCTGAGCTGGTGGGCACGCTCACCGCCGGCCACCTGGTCGAGCGCCGCACCGAGCTGGCCACCGGCCGCGTGGAACTGCGCGCGGCCGCCACGCCGGCCGCCCTGGCCGACGACGGCCAGTGGCTGAGCAACACCTTCGGCCCCGAGTACCGCATGCTGCTGATCGGCGCCGGCCAGCTCACCGAGTACCTCGCCACCATGGCGCTGTTCAACGGTTTCGCGGTCACCGTGTGCGACCCGCGCGAGGAATACCGCAGCGCCTGGGCCGTGCCCGGTGTGACCATCGTCACCGAGATGCCCGACGACGTGGTGCGCGAGTTCCGCGTGGACCGGCGCAGCTGCGTGATCGCCCTCACGCACGACCCCAAGCTGGACGACCTGGCGCTGCTCGAAGCGCTGGAAACCGATGCCTTCTACGTTGGCGCGATCGGCTCGCGCCGCAACAACGAGGCGCGCCACGCTCGCATGATCGAGCACTTCGACCAGACCGAAGAAAGCCTGGCACGGCTGCGCGGCCCGATCGGCATCTACATCGGCAGCAAGACGCCGGCCGAAATCGCGGTGAGCGTGATGGCCGAAGTGCTGGCGGTGAAGAACGGTGTGCCGCTGCCGCGCGACATGGAAGTCGCGAACGCCAAGAACACGCTCTCGGCCGCCGAAGCCTCCGCCCCCACCTGCTTCGTCTCACCGTGAAGACCGGCTTCGTCATCCTCGCCGCTGGCGCGGGCCGGCGCATGGGCGGCGTGGCCAAGTGCCTGCTGGAGCTGGAAGGCCGCACCCTGCTGGAGCGCCTGCTCACCCAGCTGCAGCCGCTGCGCGGCCCGGCGCGGCACGACCTGGTGCTGGTGCTCGGCCACCACGCCAAAGACGTGCAGGCCCACGTGGCCCGGCTGCCCGACGAGCTGGCACCGCTGTGCGTGATCAACCCCCGGCCGGAGGAAGACACGGCCTCGTCGCTGCGCACCGGGCTGCGGGCGCTGGCGCACGACGTGAAGCAGGTCGTGGTGCTGCTGGCCGACCAGCCCCTGATCGACCGCACCGACGTGCAGACCGCGCTGGACGCCTTCACCGCGCGCGGCCCGGGCATCCGCGTGCAGGTGCCCATGGTGCACGGCCAGCCGGGCCACCCGGTGATCTTCGACGCGCGCGTGCGCAGCGCCCTGATCGAGCCCCTGCAGCCCAGCCTGCGCCAGTGGCGCGCGGCCCACCCCGAGGCGGTGCGCCTGTGGGCGGTGGACAACCCGCACTACACGAGCGACCTGGACACGCCGGCCGACCTGGAAGCCCTGGTGCGCGAGAACCGCTGGAGCTGGCGCTGGCCGGGTTAACCCCGTCCCGGGCAGGGATGCACGGGCGGCCAAACGCTGCTTTAATGGCGAAGACCTGTCCGCAGCCCGGCCCCGGCCCAGCCAACCCCCTGCCGATCGTGACCCCACAGCCTCAGCCGTCGATCCCTCAGCAGCAGCGCCTGGCCCTGATCGAGCAGGCGCGCAAGGCGGTGCTCGAATCGCGCGCACCGCTCAGCCCGCCCCTGCTGGCGCCCTGGGTCGAACGCTCCTGGCGGCGCTGCCTGGACATCGGGCTCGAACCCCGCCAGCACATCACCTTCGACGCCGTCACCAGCGGTGCGGCCCAGCGCGCCATCGAGGCCAACCAGCCGCTGCTGCGCGCCGCCGCCCCGGTGATCCAGTCGCTCTCGCGCGCCATGGCGCACACCCGCTACTTCGCCATCCTCACCGACGCGCGCGGCCTGGTGATCGACGTCAACGGCCCGGTGGACCGGCACGATCCGCAGGCCGCCAGCATCGCGCGCATCGGCGTGGACCTGTCCGAGCGCGCCGTGGGCACCACCGCCATCGGCACCACCCTGGCCGACCTGCAGCCCGTGTGGCTGCACCGGGGCGAACACTTCTTCGACGACACCAGCGTCTACAGCTGCGCCGGCGCGCCGATCTGGGGGCCCGACGGCCAATGCGTGGGCATGCTCGACCTCACCGGCGTGAACGTGATCGAACAGCCCGCGCTCAAGCACCTGGTCACGCAATCGGCGCGCAGCATCGAAAACGCCCTCACCCTGAGCCGGCCGCACCGCCTGCTGCTGTGCCTGAGCTGGCCCGGCCGCATGCCGGGCGACGCCAGTGACGGCCTGGTGGGCGTGGACGCGGACGGCCAGATCACCGCGCTCAACCGCCCGGCCGCCGACATGCTGGGCATCGCCGCCGGCATGGCCCCCGGGCACTGCAGCGAACTCTTCGCCGTGCCGGTGGAAACCCTGTTCGACGCCGCCCGCCACCAGCGCGGTCCGCTGGAAGTGCCGCTGTGGTCGGGCCTGCGCCTGAGCGTGCTCGCCCAGCTCAGCCAAGGCGGCGAACGCGGCCCGCTGCACGGCGCCAACCACGGCCTGCCGCTCAAGGACGTGGAAACCGCCATGATCCGCAAGGCCGTGGACGATGCGCGTGGCAACGTGAAGGAAGCGGCCCGAGCGCTGGGCATCAGCCGCGCCACCGTGTACCGCAAGCTCGGCCGCAAGGGCTGAGGCCCCTACTCCACCGCGATCGACTCCGTGTAGATGAAGCTGCTGCAGGCGGCCACGAAAGCCCGTGGCGTCTGCCGCGCGCCGAAGCCATACACCCGCACCCCCTCGCGCCGCATGCCGAACGCCAATGGTGTGAGATCGCTGTCCGACGACACGAGACACACCGCGTCGAATTGCCCCGTGTTCACCAGCGACATCGCTTCCACGCTGAGCATGATGTCGGCCGCGTTCTTGCCCTTGGCATATGGGAAAAGCTGCACCGCCTCGATCGCGTTGTAGAGCAGCACGTTCCTGAAGCGGCTCATGTGGGGCCGCGTCCAGTCGGCATACGCGCGCTTGACGATGAGCGCGCCGTAGCAGGCGGCGCGCAGCAGGATGGAACGGATCAGCGTGTGAGAGACCTTTTCCGCGTCGATCAACACGGCGAGCTTCTGTTGCTTGTGCTGCAGCTTGGGCATGGGCACCTGCCTTCCCTGTTCGTTGGGGAACAGCCGCCGCCACCCAACACAGAGTGGCGGCGGCCCGAACGGGCTGAGAACCGGGCATCGCAGTGGAAACCGGCAGGACCTTTCGGGCCTCCCATTCGGGCCGCCAAAACATGGGACCAGAATGCTGACAAATATTCGCAGCGGACGGCGCCGCGCGAGCCTACAAGTGGAAATCGCCCGCCGCTTCCGGCTGGTAAAGCACTTTCCCGATCCGGATATGGCAGGTGCGGTCCGGAATCCGCCAGTCGAAGGTATCGCCCTCCTTGTAGCCCAGGATGGCCGTGCCGATGCTGGAACACACCGACAGCTTTCCGTCACTGCCGTCCGCGTCCTGCGGATAGACCAGGGCCACTTCCACTTCCTCATCGTCCAACTGCAGCAAGGCCCTGGAGTTCATCGTGACAACATCCCGCGCCACCCGCCGCGGATCGACCACGATGGCCCGCTCGATCTCGTGCTCCAGTTCAAAAACAGCCGGTGGCGGCTCGCACTCGACCAGACTCCTGAGCCGGGCTTTGTCGATCTCGGTGATGTAGATATCGGCGCGGTGACCTGCAGGGTTTTCGCGCAAGCGCCGGAGATAGCTCTCCGAAGTCATGGAAAAGGACTTCAGGGAAGGCGTCTGGCTTTCGAGCAGGAAGCCGCAGTTCTGGAAGGCCTTCAACGAACGCTCGTTGTCGGCGTGAATCTTGGCAATGAGCTTCTCCGCCCGCATGTCGAAGAAGGCCAGCTTCATGGCTTCGCTGATCGCGCTGGCGCCGAGCTTGCGGCCCCAGTTGTCGCGGTTGCCGATGACCAGGACCATCTCACAGTCCCGTCCGGTCTTGACAAGGCGGACGAACCCCACCGGAACGTCATGCCGGTCGTAGGCCATGAAGAACCTGCCGCCCTGGTTGAACAGATGGGTCAGGATCGGCAACTGGACCCGGCCAATGACCTGCTCGATGAACCGGGAGACATGTCGCGAATCACTCAGGTGGCGGGTGACGCACTCGTCCTCCAACCAGTCCATCAGAGTCAGCGCGTTGGCCCGAGTGATCTCAGGGCACAGGGAAATGAAAGGCTTGTTCATCTTCACCACATTTGGTTGCAAGGATGAAAGCCCTTCATGGCCTCAGCCATGACGGTTCTTTCAAGGGATCGCCCAATTGTAGTAGGGCGGTTGCTTGTTGCTAAAGTCCCCTCGAAAACCTGAACCAGTTGGAAGTGGAGAATTCCCCCGTGTCAAACTGTTCCCCAACCTCTACTTCTGACCGGCTCAGGAAATCGAGGGGACTTCAACGGCCTCTACGACTTCCAGAGGTTGTGGCAATAACTGCACCACAAATCACTCACTGCCCAACGGCATCCTCCAGCACAAGATCTGCACCCCTCTCGGCCACCATCATCACCGCCGCCTGAATGTTCCCCGAGACCATCTTTGGCATCACAGATGCGTCAACGACACGCAACCCTTGCAGTCCGCGCACTTTCAGACGCGGGTCTACGACAGCCAGATCGTCGTCGCCCATTCGGCACGTACCGATCGGGTGATAAATCGTTTGCCCGTTTGCGCGGGCAAAAGCCAGCCAATCGGCATCCGACTTCACGTTCTCCCCCGGGCTCATCTCCTCGACCACATATTTCTTCATTGCAGGACGAGTGACGATCCTTCGGGCAATCTCCATGCTGCGAACCATGCACTCCTGGTCCACCGTGCTGGAGAGAAAGTTCGGACGAATCGACGGGCCAGCCGACACATCCCGGGACTTGATGTGGATGGACCCTATCGACTGCGGACGCAGTTGGGTCACGCCAATCGTCATCCCCGGTTGCCTGTCCAGCACGCGCTCCGCCGCGTTTTTGTAGCTCGCATGCACGAAGAAGAATTGCGCATCGGGTGTCGCCATCTCAGGCCGCGTCCTGACGAAGGCATTGACCAGCCCGGTCCCCAAGGTCAGGATGCCGGTGCGCTTGGCGAAGTACTGCGACACCGCGAGTCCCAGGCGCCAGTTGCGCGACATTTCGTTCAGCGTCACCGTGCCCTTCACACGCCAGTTCATCCGCGTGGCGAAGTGGTCGATGTAGTTCTCGCCAACACCTTCCAGCGCATGTTCAACTGGGATGCCCAGGCGCTTGAGAAGTTCAGGCTGGCCGATGCCCGACAGCTCCAGGATTTGAGGCGACTGGATCGCGCCCGCAGCCAGGATCACCTCAATGCCGGCCTTGACGGTGACGTCCTGACCGCCCTTGCGGTAGGTCACTCCGGTGCAGCGCTTGCCTGCCAGATCGACCCTCAGGACCTGCGCGTCCGTCACCACCTTGAGGTTCTTGCGCTGCAGTGCAGGTTCCAAGTATCCCTTGTAGGCGCTCCAACGGCGGCCTCCACTTTGGGTGACCTCGTAGTAGCCCACACCGTCCTGGCGCTCCGCGTTGTAGTCATCGTTGAACGGCAGTCCGTCTTCGTTTGCGGCCTGGATGAAGGCGTCCGAAATGGGAAAGCGCTCGCGAACCTTCTCCAGCCGCATCGGCCCCGCATGCCCACGGGTGGGGCCGCCTTCTTTGCAGCGCTCCAGCTTGCGAAAATAAGGCTCCACGTCCTCGAAGCTCCATCCTCTTGCGCCAGTATCACGCCATGCGTCGTAGTCGCCAGGCTGACCTCTCACGTAGATCATGCCGTTGATCAAGGTCGACCCGCCCAGTCCCTTGCCGCGGGGCACCGAGATCACGCGACCGTTGGTGTTGTCTTCCGCCTCGGTCTGAAAGCGCCAGTTGTACTGTCTGTTGGTCAGCAGTTTGCTGAACCCCGCCGGGATGTTGATCCACATGCTCTTGGGTTCACCGCCGGCTTCCAGCATGAGAACCCGGTGCCGTCCCGAGGCCGTCAGGCGGTTGGCAAGAACGCAGCCGGCCGTGCCACCGCCGACGATGATGTAATCGTAAGAATCCATTTTTACTCTGCTGTGCGTGAAGACGCCAGGACCTTTCCCGGGTTCATGATTCCGTTCGGATCCAGTGCGCGCTTGACGCGCATGGCCAGATCCCGTTCGGCTTGGGAGCGACAACGCACGAGTTCGTTGACGCGGTACTGCCCGATGCCATGCTCGGCCGAGATGCTGCCGCCATGCCTCATCACGATGTCGTGAACCAACACATTCAAGGCATGTCCGTCGGTGGACGGGGGCACCACGATGTTGTAGTGAATGTTGCCATCACCGGCATGGCCGAAAGCGTTGATGCGTGTGTCCGGGAACGCTGCCTTTACCGCCGCATCGGCGTCCTTCAGAAATGCCGGGATGGCCGAAATTGGCACCGACACATCGTGTTTGACCGAGCGGCCTTCGCGCGCTTCGGCCTCTGTGATCGATTCGCGCAGGGCCCAGAGTTCGCCCTCCTGCCGCTCCGATTCGGCAATGACGCCATCCGTGGCTTCTTCTCTTTCAAGCACGTCGGCGAACAGCGCTTCGACAACGTCTCTCAAGCCCGGCAGGCAGGAGCTGGCCTCGATCAGCACAAACCAGGCAGATGGCGCCAGCGGTGTCTTGAGCCCCTGGTGACGCGCCACCAGCTCCAGCGCCTCGCCCGACATCAACTCGAACGCGTTCAAGGTTTCCCCGATGCGCTGGCGCGCAGCCCGCAGCACCATCAGAGCGCTCTCGGGGGTCGGTACAGCCAGCAAAGCGGTCACGCGGTGGCGCGACTGCGGCGCCAGTTGCAGCACGGCGGCCGTCACAATGCCCAGCGTGCCCTCCGCGCCGATGAACCACTGCTTCCAGTCGTAGCCGGCGTTGTCCTTGCGTAAGCGCCGCAGGCCGCTAACGATCACACCCTCGGCCGTGACCACCTCCAGGCCCAACACCCGGCTGCGTGACATGCCGTAGCGCAACACGTTGGTGCCACCGGCGTTGGTCGACAGGATCCCGCCGATGCGGGCCGACCCCTCAGCGGCCAGGCTGATGGGCAGCATCAGGCCCGCTTCCATCGCAGCCTCTTGCGCCGTTTGCAGGATGCAACCGGCCTCGACTTCCATGGTCTCTCCCACGGCATCGACGTCGCGGATGGCGCTCATGCGAGACAATGAGAGCACCACCTGTTGGCCGCTGTTGTCCGGTGTTGCCCCGCCCGAGAGTCCGGTATTGCCGCCGTACGGCACCAGTGCCGCACCCTCGCTGGCACAGAGGCGAACAACGGCGGACACTTCCTCGGTTGACCGCGGCAGCACGGCGCACCGCCCGTTGCCGTGAAACAGATGGCGCCAGTCTTCGTTGTAGACGGCAAGACCGTCTGCATCGGTGATCACCCCACGCTCGCCGACGATGGCGCGAAGCGATTCCAGGAACGAAGCTTGGTTCATGCAATCACCTCTTCCAGCACCTCTTGGGGGTGATGGTCTGCGGCGGGCACGCCCATGAAAGCGGCCATCAACTCGATCTGACACGCCAGCATCGGTGCACCTAAATGGATTCGGCATCCCTTTTGTTGAGCTGCGCGCAGCAAGGGGGTTTCGGCGGGTTGCATGATGATCTCGGCAACGATTTGTTCGGGTGACAAGCGCTCGGCGTTCAAGGGCAAGGCATCCCCGTCCCTCAAACCCAGCGAGGTGCCGTTCACCACAAGATGGTGGCCCGAAGGATCGTCCGATCCCACGGCCATGTGCACCGACGGAAATTCGCTCGTCAAACGAACGATGAGTTCAGCCGCCTTGGCCGATGTCCGGTTGGCGATGGTGAGCCGCGCGACACCCGCTTGCGCCAATGCAAAGGCAATGGCACAGGCCGCACCACCAGCACCCGCCAGATAGACGCTCAGGCCCGTCGGCTCAATGCCCGCGCGCCGAAGGCCCGCGACAAAGCCATCGCCATCCAGCATGCCGCCGATGAACCGCCCCTCGGGCGTGCGCCGCACCACATTGACGGCGCCGATGCGCGCGGCGGCTGGCGTGAGTTCGTCGCACAAGGCCAGCATGGCCGTCTTGTGCGGTACCGTCACCACAAAGCCACCCAGGTTGTTCATCTGGCGCAGGCCTTGTGCCATGGCAGCGAGACCTTGAGCGTGAACATGAACGGGCACCATGGCGCCATCGAACTGCTGCGCGCTCAGCAGACGGTTGATACCTTGTGGTGTCTTCACGTGATGGATCGGGTCGGCCAGGATGCCAAAGATCCTCGTATGTCCAGTGATGTCGGTCATGGCTTCACGCTTGTGTGTAGGTCGTCTTGACTGCCGTGTAGAACTCGCGGGCATAGGTGCCCTGCTCGCGGGACCCATAGCTGGATCCTTTGCGCCCTCCAAACGGCGCGTGGTAGTCCACCCCTGCCGTTGGCACGTTCACCATGACCATGCCTGCGGTTGAGCGGCGCTTGAAGTCGGTCGCGTGCCTGAGCGACGTCGTGCAGATGCCGGAAGACAGGCCGAACGCCGTGTCGTTCGCCACGGCCAGCGCCTCGTCGTAGTTCTTGACGCGGATCACGCTGGCCACGGGTCCGAACACTTCGTCCCTGTTGACGCGCATGCGGTTGTGGGTTTCCGTGATGAGCGCTGGTGACAGATAAAAACCCGGGCGCTCGCGCTTGAGCAGTTCGCCGCCTGCAACGAGGCGACCGCCCTCCTCCTGTGCGCTGGCGATGTAGGACATGTCCTGATCGAGCTGGTCCTGCGATGCCACGGGACCGATATCGGTCCCGTCCTTGAGGGCGTGGTCCGTTTTGAGCGCGGCCATGCGCGCGACCATCGCCGTGACGAAGCGGTCGTGAATGCCCTCCTGAACAATCAGGCGACTGGAGCCGGTGCAACGCTGACCGGTGGAAAAGAAGGAGCCATTGATCGCAACGGATACGGCTTGTTCAAGGTCGGCATCGTCCAGGATCACGAGGGGGTTCTTCCCACCCATCTCCAGCTGAACCTTGGCGCCACGCTCCATGCACTTCATGCCGATCTGGCGACCCGTGCCGGTCGATCCCGTGAAGGTCATGGCACGGACTTTGGGCGACATCACCATCGCGTTGCCCACCTTGGAGCCGGCGCCCATGACCAGGTTGAAGACGCCTGCGGGCAAGGCGCCTGCGCGCACGATGATTTCAGACAACGCCCAGGCGCTGCCCGGCACCAGGTCCGCAGGCTTGAAGACAACCGTATTGCCGTATGCCAGCGCGGGCGCAATCTTCCAAGCTGGAATGGCGATCGGAAAATTCCAGGGCGTGATGATGCCGATGACGCCCTCGGCCTCGCGCACGACGTCGACGTCCACCCCGGCACGGATTGAGGGCAACTTCTCGCCACCCAGGCGCAGTGCTTCGCCGGCAAAGAACTTGAACACACGCCCTGCCCTCGTGACTTCACCGATGCCCTCAGGTAAGGTCTTCCCCTCCTCGCGCGACAACAAGCGGCCGAGCTCTTCGCGGCGCCCCAGAATTTCAGTGCCGATGCGGTCCATGGCATCGGACCGCTCCTCGGCGGTGCGAAGCGCCCACGCCGTGCGTGCGTCGAAGGCTGCGTCGATGGCTTGGAGCGCTTGTTGTTCACTTGCCCGCGTGTACTCGCCGACGACATCGTCGGTATCGGACGGGTTGAGGTTGCGATTGACCTCGTCGCCGGCCATCCATTCGCCAGCGATAAAGTTCTTCTTCAATTCAGTGTTCATCGATGTATTCACAATGCGTGGAGCGTCAGGTCATCAACCAGCCGCCAGCGACGTCAATCACTTGCCCGGTCAGGAAATCGGCCTTGCTGGAGGTCAGGAACAGGCAAGCGTCGGCCACCTCCGTCGGTTTGCCCAAGCGACGCAGCGGCGTGGTCTCGATCACCGCGTCGTTGGCCGCGCGCGGTGCCCCGGCCACCAGCGGCGTGTCGATCCGCCCCGGCGCCAGCGCATTGACCGTGATGCCATGCGGACCGAGTTCCCCGGCCAGATGGCGGGTCATGCCAATGAGCGCGGCCTTCGTCGTGCTGTAGTGCGCTGCCACGATGTCCAGGTAGGCTTTTCCCGCAACCGATGACATTGACACGATGCGGCCGAACTGGCGATCGACCATGCCAGGCGTGAGTCGCCGCACGAAATGGAACGCGCTATGGAGGTTCACGTCCACGACGCGTCGCCATTCGTCGGGCGCCATTTGCCAGATCGGCACCGGCTTGCCGGCGTGCTTTGGAGAAATGCCAGCGTTGTTCACCAGCGTGTCGATGGCACCCAGCGCCGCTTCGATGGCGGTGCACGCATCGGCACATTCTTTGTAGCGACCCACATCGGCCCGTGCGAAGTGCACGCGATGGCCTGCCGTGGTCAATTGCGCTGCAAGGGCTTCGCCGGCCAGCGCGTCCGAGTCCACCAGGCCGACCATGGCGCCATCGGCGGCATAGCGTTCCACAACAGCCCGGCCGATACCGCCGGCCGCGCCGGTCACCAGGACGACGCGGTTTCTGTGCTGCGTCATTCGAGTTTGATCCCCGCGTCTTTCACCAGCGCCGGCCAACGCAGACGCTCCAGCTCGATGAGTTTCTTCAGGCCATTGCCATCCGTCAGCTCCGGCGTTGCCGCCATGGACTTCAGCGAAGCGAGGAACGCCTCGTTCGACTTCAAGGCCATCACGGCGGTTTCGAGTTTTTCCACCACCGCCTTGTCCATCTTCGCCGGGCCCATCAATGCAAACCACGCGCTGACGTCGAAGTCCTTCATGCCTTGCTCCTGCAGGGTCGGCACATCCGGCAATGCAGGCGCGCGCTTGGTGCTGCTGACGGCAATCGCTCTGAGCTTGCCGGACTGCACAAAGGGCAGCATGGAGGTGAGGTTGTCGAAGCTCAAATCGACTTCGCCGCCGAGCAGTGCCGTGATGGCGGGCGCAGCGCCCTGATAAGGCACATGTGTCAGATTGGCGCCGATCTTGGCCTTGAAGAGTTCACCGGTCAAATGAGGCCCATTGCCCGTGCCGGTCGAGCCAAAGAAGCCACCGCCCTCCTTCGCTTTCAAGTACTTGATCAGCTCGGGCAGATTCTTGGCGGGAATATTGTTGTTGATCGCCAGCACATTGGGCACAGCGACCAACAAGCTCAAGTGCGTGAAGTCCTTGAGGGAGTCGTACGGCATGTTCTTGTAGGAGACATAGTTGAGCGCCAGATTGCCCGCCGTCCCCAGGCCCAGCGTGTACCCATCTGGCGCTGCCCTGGCCACGGCCGCAGCACCCACGTTGCCGCCCGCGCCTTGTCTGTTTTCCACAATCACAGGCTGCTTGAGGCTGATCGACAGTTCCTTGGCGAGCGCGCGCGCCAGCAAGTCGGTTGTCCCACCAGGCGGATACCCCACGACGATCCGGATCGGTTTGTCCGGGTACGTGTCTGGGGCAGCGTGCGCTGCGCCGAGTGCTGCGGAAGAGAGCACGAGCGCGGAAAGCGCCTTGCTCAGTACTTTGGGGATCAACATGATGGGTCTTGCCTCTCGTTTATTTGCCGGCAAAGTCTTGCCGGCCATACCTGCACAAATTTCTCGCCGACTCATTGCTGCTTGAAGACCGTCCAGAGCTTCGCCACGCCATGGTCGCCACCGTCTTCGCCCAACTCGACCACCATGCGCTCGATGGTTGCCTGGAAGTGGAACGGTGGTCGGTATGCCTCGCTGAGCGGAACGCCAGCCAAGCCGCACGTCAAGCCGGCCGTGGTGCTGTAGGTCCACCAGGTTTTTGGCAGCTCCAGTGCGGCGACCTCGTTTCCATTCACGACCAATGCCACCCGTCCCGCGTTCGTGCCGGTGCGGTCGAAGCGGATCACGACCGTGGCATCGCCTTGCGGGATCGGCGCCTGCATCTGGTACGAGACCGACTCGGTGTACACGTACTCGTACACCAGCTGACCGCCCTTGGCATACAACGCAAAACCCGCGAAGCGACTGCCCCACGAGAAAACCACACCTTCGGTGCTGCTTTGAAGGCCCTTGAGCTGGGTGGTGATGCTGTAGCTGCGGTCGCTGATTTCCGGCACCATAAAGCGGTCAATGCGCGCCATGTTGGGCTGGAACTCATAGCGGGTTCGCGTGGTCGTGGCAAGGAAGTCGCGCGCACGCTCCGCCTCACGATCGTCCAGCGGCAGCACGCCATAGGTGTCTGCTTCCCTCCACCAGAGATCCTGCATTTCCTTCAGCTTGTCCGGCTCGGATGCCGAGAGGTCCTTGATCTCGGTGAAATCGTCGTCCAGCTTGTACAGCTCCCAACGGTCGTCCACGCCGTAGTCGTCGCCCTTCTTGTGCCGAACGACGGCTTTCCAGCCTTTGTGCCAGACGGCGCGGTCCCCCAGCAATTCGAAGTACTGCGTCGTCCGGTTCGTGGGCGCGGTGGCGTTGTCAAAGCTGTACCGCATGCTTTGTCCATGGATGGACAACTGCTCCACCCCCTTGTAGACGGAGGGTGCTTCCACACCCAGGCAGTCCAGCACGGTGGGGACCACGTCCACGACGTGGTGGAACTGGGTCCGGATCTCGCCGCGGGCCTTGATGCCGACGGGCCAATGCATGATGAAAGGCGCCCGCACGCCGCCACCATGGGTGTCTTTCTTGTACCACTTGAGCGGCGTGTTGGACACCTGCGCCCAACCCATGGGGTAGTGGCTAAACGAGTGCTCGCTGCCGATGAGGTCGAGCTTTGGCAGTGCGTCCGCCACGGTTTCCTGCTCATGCGTCATGTGCTTGCGCATGTTGATGGCGCCAGTCGGACCGCCTTCGGAACTAGCGCCGTTGTCGGACACCAGAACGATCAGCGTGTTGTCGAGCTGCCCGATCGACTCCAGATAGTCGACCAGCCTGCCGATCTCGGCATCGGTGTGCTCGAGGAACGCCGCGTAGGTTTCTTGCAGGCGACAGCCGAGCTTGCGCATGTCCTCGGGCATGTTCTCCCACGCGTCGACACCGGGGTTGCGGCCCGCCATCTGAGCCGTCTCAGGCACCACACCAAGTTCTTTCTGGCGCGCAAAGCGGGCGTCTCGCACGGCGTCCCAGCCTTTGTCGTACTGGCCACGGTACTTCTGGATGTAGTCGTCGGGGACCTGGTGCGGCCAGTGGCAAGCGCCAAACGCGAGGTACGTGAAGAAGGGCTTCGCGTTCGAGGAGGTCACGTGATCGCGGATGTGCGAGATCGTGTTATTCACCAGATCCGTCGACAGGTGATAGCCCTCTTCCGGCTCCTTGTGGATGGGGTGGTTGTCTTCGTACAGCTCAGGATTCCACTGGTCGATGAGGGCGCCGTGAAAGCCGTACCACCTCGAGAAGCCGCGCCCCAAAGGCCAATCACCGTGGGGGCCGGAGGCACCATAGTCGGCTAGGTTGGTCAGGTGCCACTTGCCCGTGGCGTAGCAGCCGTAGGCGTGATCACCGAGGATCTCGGGCAAGGTGGCGGCCTGCCGGGTAATGCGCCCCTGGTAAGCAGGAAAGCCGTTCGCCCATTCCGAAATGATGCCGACGCCCACAGAGTGCGCATTGCGCCCCGTCATCAAACAGGCGCGCGTGGGCGAACACATCGCGGTCACATGGAAGTTGTTGTAGCGCACGCCACCACCGGCCAGCGCGTCCATCCGAGGGGTTTTGATCTCGGAGCCGTAGCAACCCAGGTCGGAGAAGCCGACGTCGTCCAGCACGATGAAGACGACGTTGGGCGCTCCAGAAGGGGCGGCCGGCTTTTGAGGCCACTCGGGCTTGGAATCCTTGTAGGTCTTGCCGATCGTTCCTTTGAACGACTCATTCAAACTGTTGCGCATGGGCGGTCTCGATATCTCAAGGTTCTCGAAAGAAGGGGTGAAACCGGACTGTATTCCGCTGTACCCAGCATTACCCGGTACAGTTGGCGGCAACAGTTTTCGAGAGCTCACCCATTTCATGTCGCGCAAATCACTGACCGAACAGACCGCCGATCAGATCCGGCTCCAGATCGCGGGAGGTCACTTGTTGGCGGGGACGAAACTCCCCTCGCTGCGGGGCTACGCCCAGTTGCGGGGCGTTGCCAAGAACACGGTCGTGGAGGCCTACGAGCAACTGGTTGCAGAGGGTTTGATCGAGCCGCGCCAAGGTTCGGGTTACTACGTAACCGGAACCCCGAGTGCGCCCATTTCTGCGGAGGGCTGGGCACCTGCACTGGACCACGCGCTGGCCGGCGTCGGCATCGATCGGTCAGCGTTTCTCGCCGGCGGCGGACGACCTTCCGTCGGAGAAGGACTCCCGCCGTCCGACTGGTTGGCCAGTTGCCGGCTGGACCGCTACATGCAAAAGATCGGCCGCGCCGGTCTGGGCAGCGTTTTCCGCTATGGAGATCCCTACGGTTACCTGCCGCTGCGGCAAAACGTGGCGCGCAAGTTGCAGGCCTACGGCATCAACGTTCAAGCGCATCAGATCATCTTGACGCAAGGCGCCTACCAAGCGGTGGACATCGTTATCCGGCACTTCGTGCGTCCGGGTGATGACGTGTTGGTGGATTCCCCTGGCTTCTACCCCACGTTCAACAAGCTCAAGCTTCAAGGCGCACGGATCGTCGGTATCCCCAGAACTCCGATGGGCCCCGATCTCGACTATCTGCGCAAGGTGCTGAAAACCCGGTCACCCAAGCTGTTTCTGACGCAATCGACTTGCCAGAACCCCACGGGGAGCGACATCGCGCCGCACATCGCCCAGGAACTCGTGCGCATGGCATCCGCCGCGGGCGTCATCGTGGTTGATGACGACGCCCTGGCAGACTTCAAACCCGCCCAGTGCCTGCGCTTGTCCGCCCTTGATCAACTGGTCGGCACGATCTATGTGGGCAGTTTTTCAAAGTCACTGTCCAGTGTGGTGCGGGTCGGATTTCTGGCCTGCGCTCCAGAGCTCGCGCGCAACCTGGTCGACGTCAAAACGATACTGTCGCTCAACAGCTCCCCATATGCCGAGCGAACGGTCGACGCGGTGATCACCGAGGGGCGGTTTCAACGCCACGTGATCGACCTTCAAAACAGGACGAAGCTCGCGGCGAGGCATGCGGCCGACACACTGAAGGAACATGAGGCGACCATCTTCTGCGCGCCCGAGCACACGTTGTACTTGTGGGCGCAACTCCCAGGCATTCGGGACTCCACCGCATTTGCCAAGCGCATGCTTGCCTCGGGTATCACGCTCGCGCCTGGATCCATCTTCTTGCCAGAAAGCAGCACCTCGTCGCCTTGGTTTCGCTTCAACGTCGGCTTCATGAGCAACAAGCTCAACATCGCGCCTCTCTGGCGTGAGCTTCGGGGCTAGACACGAAGGCTGTCGCCATCAATGGGCCGATGCCCGATATGGCTTGCAGTGCCCACGTGTGTTGGATGTGCTTGACCATCGAGGCCATCGGCGTACTCTTGTCCTGGGCCTTGCGTTCGCCTGGGCGCAGTGCCACTTGCCAGTTCGCATCAATTGCGTATTCCAGACGTTCGTGATCGGCCAGTCCAGTACAACTTGACCAGCAGTCTGGTTCGAGCTGAACAGGCTGACCGATCGATTTGATCGAGCCCTGTCCTCCACTGCCGGCTTGTTTTCCAGTATGTTGGCCGCAGCGTGCGCGGAGGCTAGACTTCCGGTATCGGGCGGCGATAGGCGAAGTCTAGTCCGAGCGCACGCCAATGCTCAGGACGCAGGATTTTCTGCTCAGCGGCTCTTCTCGCGCTGCCCGGAGGAGGGAGAGCTCTGGCGGTCGCGGTCTGGGTCGGAGCCATTCAATCTTTGTTTTCCCTTGTTGAATCTATGTTAGAAAATTTGAATCTTTGTTAGCAACAAACAGCGGCCGTAAAAGAGGCTTGAAACGGTCCGCACACAACCGCTCAATGCGACTTCTCAGCGCTACGTGAGATTCAACCCACCATCAGAAAGCAGAATTTCGCCCGTCAAATAGTGGGATTCAACGAGCATGGACACCGCTTGTGCAATGTCTTCAGGGCTCGCCGCCCGCCGCATCGGCGCGCGCTCGCGCCACAACTGCTGAGCCTGCGTCCAGTCAGCGGTCAAGGGCGTATCCACGAGCCCAGGAGCGACGGCATTCACACGAATGTCGGGCGCCAGTGAGACGGCCAGCAAGCGCGTGACATGGTTCAGCGCCGCTTTCGTCGCGGCATAAGGGATCGAAGCCCCTTTCGGACGCACACCAGCATGCGAACTCACATTGATCACGCAAGCCGGCACGCCAGCGGCCGCAGCAGACGCCCGCAGGGCGGCCTCCGCTTCTGCAACGATGCGAAACGGTGCGATGACATTGACCTCATGCAACTCGCGCCATACATCCGGCGTGGCAGCCGCCAGGTCGGCATGCGGCACGACGCGGCTGATGCCTGCGTTGTTCACCACGACGTCCAGGCGATCCCATTGCGCGACCGCTTCCTGCACCAGCCGGATCCGGTCTGCATCGTCAGCCAGGTTTGCTTGCACATAAGCCGCCAGACCCAGCTCACGCGCCATGGCGATGCCGGCATCCACAGAGCTGCGTGAATGCAAAACGACCGCATAGCCGTCCCTGGACAGCCGGCGCGCGATCGCGGCTCCAATACCTGAAGTAGACCCTGTCACAAGAGCAACACGCGGTGGCTGGCGCATAGAGATGTCAAGCGGAATGGAAAGACAGGTACTGTACCGGCCGCGCTTCCCCGTTGCGCTCAGCGGCCGGGCACCCACACCATGGCGATGCTCAGCCAGACCCCGACGCTGAAATAAGGCGTGAGCCAGAGCGCATCCGCTTTCCAGGCCGTCCAGTGGCCATTGCACACACGGCGCTGCCAGGCATCGCGCGCGCCCTGCTCCACGCACAGGTAGGTCTGCCCGTTCGCGCGCCCGAAGCGGTAACGGCGCCAGTACATCGGCGCGTCCACGCTCAACACGTACGCAACGAAAGCCAGGCAACAGAGCATGCCGAAGATCGCCAGCGAGTTGACCCAGCCCGTGCTATAGAAGGCCGTGATGCCCAGCAGGATCGCCATCCAGGAAAACCCCGCCGCCCAGAGCAGGGACTCGACGGCCTGGGTGATGTGGTTGAGCGTGAGCACGCTGTGCCAGCAGAAGCCCTGTGCCACCACCATGAAGACCGGCACCGCCCACGCGGCGCTCTGCACCCATGGCAAGCCGGCCTGCACACCCAGCTGGTGGACCAGCAGCCCGAGTTGCAGCGCGAAGCAGATCTCGGCCACGGTGGCGGCGGCACGACCCAGGAAGATGTTGGACAGGCGCGTGTCCACCACCACGAGCCGTTCGAGGTCCACCCGGGGGAACACCGAGCGGTAGGCGCACACCAGCACGTAGACGCCGGACAGCGTGAGCTGCAGCCCACCGGGGAAACCGGTCACCGGCGCCCAGTGCCACACGGCCAGCCACAGACAGACGTTCAGCGCCGCCAGCGCGCACATCGCGCGCCACCACCGGAGCACCTGGGCATCCGCCCCGGCAATGCCCGGCACCCGGCTGCTGAGGATCAACGACATGCGGTGGTCACCTCCATCTTTCACAGGCCCCCATCGTAGGCGACGGAACGCGCCGGATGTGTAGGACGGGCGCTCAGCCATCTCCTTCGCCGACACGAGGCGTTCTCCTACCCGCTCCAGCGCAGCCGCCCTGCATGCTGGGGCATGGACATTCCCTCTCCCAAATTCCATGCGTGGAAAAAGGCCGAGACCGAGCTGGCCGACATCGAGCGAGCGTTCCGGGCCCTGGCCGCCGACCTCGCCCCATCCGACCGCGAAAGGGTCACCCGGCAACTCGCCGACCTGAAATCGGCGCGGTTGCGGGTTCGATTGTTGTTCGAGGAAGTGATGAAGGAAAACGCCTTCGTGCTGGAACAACTCGCGGCCATGGAGGCGCCGCCACCACCACCGCCACCGGGCGGCGATCCGCGTCGGCCTGACGCGGAAGACTGGCTGTCCTAGCCTTCGCCGTGGCTCAGGGCGAGGCCTGCGCCTCCAGCTCCGCCATCTCCTTCATCGTGAACACCCGCGAGCGCGTGTGGAAGGCCTTGCCCTCCGGGCCTTCGAGCGAGAAAGTGCCGCCGTGGCCTTCGATCACGTCGATGATGAGCTGCGTGTGCCGCCAGTATTCGTACTGCGCCTTGCCGATGTAGAACGGGCAGCCGCCGATGTCGCCCAGGTACACGTCGCCCGCGCCGGTGGTGATCTCGCCCAGCAGGTAGCAGTTGGCCGCGCTGTTGTCGCAACAGCCGCCGCTCTGGTGGAACATGAGCCCGGGGCCGTGCTGGCGCTTGAGGTGCTCGATGAGCTCGACGGCGGCCGGCGTGGCAATCACTCTTTCAACCATGGTGTCTCCTCAACAAGAAAAATGGGGAAGCGGTTGCCCGCCTCCCCCAGTCATGGCATCTTGCGCCGGGTCGCTCAGAAGAAGCCCAGCTTGTTTTCGGAATAGCTCACCAGCAGGTTTTTCGTCTGCTGGTAGTGGTCGAGCATCATCTTGTGCGTCTCACGCCCGATGCCCGATTCCTTGTAGCCGCCGAAGGCCGCGTGCGCGGGGTAGGCGTGGTAGCAGTTGGTCCACACGCGGCCGGCCTTGATGGCGCGGCCCATGCGGTAGGCCACATTGCCGTTGCGGCTCCACACGCCGGCGCCCAGGCCGTAGAGCGTGTCGTTGGCGATCGCCAGGGCTTCGGCCTCGTCCTTGAAGGTGGTCACGGCCAGCACGGGGCCGAAGATTTCTTCCTGGAAGATGCGCATCTTGTTGTGGCCCTTGAACAGCGTGGGCTGCACGTAGTAGCCGCCCGCCAGGTCGCCGCCCAGGTTCGCCTGCCCGCCGCCGGCCAGCACCTCGGCGCCCTCCTGCTTGCCCAGGTCGAGGTACGAGAGGATCTTGGTCAGCTGCTCCTTGCTGGCCTGCGCGCCCATCATGCTGTCGGTGTCCAGCGGGTTGGCGTGCTTGATCGCGGCCACGCGCTTGAGCACGCGCTCCATGAACTTGTCGTAGATGCTTTCCTGGATCAGCGCGCGGCTGGGGCAGGTGCAGACCTCGCCCTGGTTGAAGGCGAACAGCACCAGGCCTTCGATCGCCTTGTCCAGGAAGGCGTCGTCCTTGTCCATCACGTCGGCGAAGAAGATGTTGGGCGACTTGCCGCCAAGCTCCAGCGTGGCAGGAATCAGGTTGTTCGCTGCGGCCTGCGCGATCACGCGCCCGGTGGTGGTGGAGCCGGTGAAGGCGATCTTGGCGATGCGCTTGCTGGTGGCCAGCGGCATGCCGGCTTCGCGGCCGTAGCCGTTGACGATGTTGAGCACACCGGGCGGCAGCAGGTCGGCGATGAGTTCGGCCAGGATCAGGATGGAGATGGGCGTGGACTCGGCCGGCTTGAGCACCACGGCGTTGCCGGCGCCCAGCGCGGGCGCGAGCTTCCAGGCCGCCATCAGGATGGGGAAGTTCCAGGGAATGATCTGGCCGATCACCCCCAGCGGCTCCTGGATGTGGTACGCCACCGTGTTCTCGTCGATGTTGCTCAGCGCGCCTTCCTGCGCGCGCAGGCAACCCGCGAAGTAGCGGAAGTGGTCCACCGTGAGCGGGATGTCGGCGTTGAGCGTCTCGCGGATCGCCTTGCCGTTGTCCACCGTTTCGGCGTAGGCCAGCAGCTCCAGGTTCTGTTCGATGCGGTCGGCGATCTTCAGCAGCACGTTGGCGCGCTCGGCGGCCGCGGTCTTGCCCCAGGCATCGGCGGCGGCGTGCGCGGCGTCCAGCGCGAGCTCGATGTCTTCGGCGGTCGAGCGCGCGGCGCGCGTGTACACCTGGCCCGAGACGGGTGTGATCACATCGAAGTACTGGCCCTTGACCGGCGCGATCCAGCGACCGCCGATGAAGTTGTCGTACTGGGCCTTGTAGGTGATCTTGGCACCGGCGGCGCCGGGAGCTGCGTAAAGCATGTTGTCTTCCTCAGGGTGAATGTTGATGGCAAGGCCTGTTGTGTCTTCAGGCCCTGCACTCACTTCAAGTTCCATGCCATGGGGTTTGGCAGGGGAAAACGCTGCACGACTGCACACCTGCGCGCCCGCACTGTCCCGGAACCGCGCACCCGCGCGGCGGCTGTCTCAAAGCGGCACAACGGCCGCACGCCAACAAAAAAGCCACTGGTTGCGCGCGCAACCAGTGGCTTTCATGAAGCAGGAAGCGATCAGGGCGCGGTGAGTGTCAGCCCATGCTTCTGGAAGATGGCCAGCAGCTCGCCGCTGTCGCGCATCGATTTCATGGCCCCTTCCAGCGCCAGGCCGAGGTCCTTGTTTTCGGCCTTGATGGCCATGCCCACGGGCCAGCCGTTCCCGGGCACACCACCGAGCGCGAGCGTGCTCAGGCGGATGTGGGTCGGCTTCGGATCGGTGTGCGAGAGCACCGACTCGGCCTGCGCGCGCGTCACGTAAGCGGCAGCGGCCTTGCCCTCCACCACCGCCTGCACCGCCTGTTCGCCGCTGTGATGAATGCCCACCTGCGCGCGCAGCAGCCCGCCGCCGTGGCCCATGAGCGCGCTGGCCGCACCGGCGCCCTGCTCCGCCGCCAGCGGCAGGCCCTTGAGGTCTTCGGGGCTGTTCACATCGGCGATGCGGCGCGTGTCGTGCGCCAGCACCAGCTGCTGGCGCATGTAGGGCGCGAGGATCATCACCTGCCGGTTCTTCTGCATCAGGTAGCGGTCCACCGGCACCTGCAGCATCACGTCGGCCGGGCCGTAGCCCAGGTAGTGGCCGCGCCAGACCATGTTGCGCAGATCGTCGTTCATGTTCTCGCCCGCGTCGAACGGCAGCAGCGCGAGCCTCAGCTGGAGCTGGCGCGCCAGCGCGGCGGCGATCGACACGTCCAGTCCGTGGAGGTCGTTGGCCGGGCCGTCGGAGAACGGCGCGTTGTCCTTGTAGACCGCGACCTTGAGCGCACCGTTGGCGCGGATGCGTTCGAGGTCGCTCAGGTCGGCCTGCGCGTGCGCGAGCGGCACGACAGCGGCCAGCAGCGCAGCCAGCACCTGGCGGCGATCGGGATGGCGGAGGGTGTTCATGCGCGTCTCCCGCTTCAGGGCTCGCGGCGGGTTTCGAGGTAGGTCTTGATCGACCAGATCGCCTCCTGCGAGAGCGTGCCCTCGAACGGCGGCATGTACACGCGCCCGTCGCGCACGCGGCCCCGGCGCACCGTGGCCATGTAGTAGTCGTCCATTTCCTTGAAGCAGGCGGCCTTCTTCCCCGCGTCGGCGTAGCCCGAGCACTCGCCGTCGAACTTGCGCAGGTCGGGCGAGATGCCGCCGGAGATCGCTTCCAGGCCGTGGCAGCGCGCGCAGTTCTGGTTGTAGGCCGAGGTACCGATGCGCAGCGCCTCCTTGTTCGCGGGGCCGCTGCTGTAGGGGTTGGCATCGAGCCACTTGGTGCCGAGCTGCGGCAGGGTGCTGGTGTCCACCGCCTGCGGTGTCACATCGCCATGCGCCATCACGGCGGCCACCCCGCAGGTGACGGCCAGCGCGAGCAGGCCACGCAGTGGAAGAGAAAAACGCGAAATCTTCATGGGTTGTCTCCGGTTCAGAAAGGGTCTTTTCCGGCTGGGACAGCAAGTTGCAGGCCATGGCCCGCGGCGCGGGTCAGGCCCATGCAAGGTGTGCCAATTTGAATCACCGGTGCGCCTGCGATCGCACCGGATGTCACAGTCCGCCGCGCCGCAGGCGCCTTGTGTGTCAACTTTGCGCGCCATGGCCTGGCACAGGCGGTGGCCGGCTCTTTGCTAACACCAGAGCGGAACACCCGGGACAAGCTGTTGCATCTCGGGATTAACCAGTGTTGCTCACAGGGACAGTTATGAAGAGAATTGCATGAACCCGCGCGACCAAGACGACAGCCCGTCTGACGACCCGGAGCATCCGCCACGATGGATGCCCGACTGCTGGGGGGGATTTCCCCCGGATCCAGGAGACAACATGAGTGCTGCCCTCTTCACGCCTCCCGGCGGAAGACACGATGCGCCCGCGCCCCCCGGCCCGGACGGCAACGCACCACCCGATCCCATCGGCCAGGCCCACCGCCGCTCGCAGGCCTATGGCATCGACTCCACGGACGCGCCCGATTTCTCCAGCCCCGGCGTGGGCCTGCTCAACGACGCACGGGAAGAGAACCGCTTTCTGTTTCAGCACGCCGCGCCGGTCATGGAGACGCTGTACGACCAGATCGTGAACACCCACAGCATGGTGCTGCTCACCTCCGCCAAGGGCCTGGTGCTGCACTCGCTGGGTGACACCGATTTCCTGGAAAAGGCCTCGCAGGTCGCGCTCACGCCCGGCATGGACTGGTCGGAGAAGAACAAGGGCACGAACGCGATCGGCACCGCGCTCAGCGAGGAAGAAGCGCTCACCGTGCACGGCAGCCAGCACTACATGGACGCCAACAAGTTCCTCACCTGCTCCTGCTCGCCGATCTTCGACCCCTACGGACAGGTCATCGGCGCGCTGGATGTGACGGGCGACCACCGCAGCTACCACCAGCACACGCTGGCGCTGGTGCGCATGTCGGCGCAGATGATCGAGAACCACATGTTCGCGGACATCTTCCCCAAGGCCATCCGCATCCATTTCCACACCCGCTCCGAGTTCCTGGGCACCCTGGTCGAAGGCATCGCGGTGTTCTCGCCCGAGGGACGCTTCCTCTCGGCCAACCGCAGCGCGCAGTTCCAGATCGGGCTGCCGTTCAGCGCGCTGAAGGCGCACACCTTCTCATCGCTCTTCGGTCTGCCGATCTCGGCCCTGTTCGAGCTGTTCAGCGGCTCCATGCCCACACCCAAGCAGCTGTGCATGCACAACGGCGTGTCGGTGTGGTGCCGCGTGAAGATCAAGGCCGCCAACCCCTGGTCGGGCGGCAAACCGACCGGCACCGCGCCCGAGGCCGGTGGCACGCCAGCGGCGGCCACAGCCGAAGCGGTCAAGCCTGCCGGCCGCAAGATGCAGTTTTCCTCGCTGCAGTACCTCGACACGGGCGACCCGCAGGTGTCGGCGGTCATCCACAAGCTGCGCCGGGTCTCGGGGCGGGACATCCCGGTGATGATCCTCGGCGAAACCGGCACCGGCAAGGACCTGCTGGCCCAGGCGATCCACGGCGACTCCACGCGCTCGGCGCACCCCTTCGTGTCGGTGAACTGCGCCTCGATCCCCGACACGCTGATCGAGTCCGAGCTGTTCGGCTACGAAGAAGGCGCCTTCACCGGCGCGCGCAAGAAGGGCTCCATCGGCAAGATCCTCCAGGCGCACGGCGGCACGCTGTTCCTCGACGAGATCGGTGACATGCCCAAGCACCTGCAGGCCCGCCTGCTGCGCGTGCTGCAGGACCGCAAGGTCAGCCCGCTGGGCGCGGGCAAGGAGGTGGAGGTGGACGTGACGGTGATCAGCGCCACGCACAAGAACCTCAAGGACATGATCGCGCGCGGCGATTTCCGCGAAGACCTCTACTACCGCCTCAACGGTTTGGTGGTGCGCCTGCCGGCGCTGCGCGAGCGCACGGACTTCGAGCTGGTGGTGCACAAGATCCTCAAGGCGCTGTGCGAGCAGGACCAGCAGATCGGCATCGCACCCAACGTCATGGCGCTGTTCAAGCGCTACCAGTGGCCGGGCAACTTCCGCCAGCTGCACAACCTGCTGCGCACCGCCGTCGTGATGGTGGGCAGCGACGGGGTGATCGACGTGGCGCACCTGCCCGACGACTTCCTCGACGAGCTGGAACACGCCCAGGCCGGTGATGCGACCGAAGCCGCCCTGCCCGAAGCCTTCGGCACGGGCACCGCCGGCAGCGCGCCGCTGCTGCCGCCCTCGCCGCTGACCGAGGTGACGCCGGGCGACGGCCAGCGCCTGCAGGACGTCACGCTCAGCGCCATGGCGCAGATGCTGCGCCTGCACAAGGGCAATGTGTCGGCGGCGGCCAAGGCGCTGGGCGTGTCGCGCAACACGATCTACCGCAAGAAGGACCAGCTACCGCCCGACCTGCTGGGCTAGGGCCTTACCAGAGCAGCTTCACCCCCACGCTGCCGCTCACACCGCTGCCGGTGCGCGCGTCGCCGCCCAGGTCCCACAGCTTGCCGAGCTCGCCGTACACGCTGGTGCGGGCGCTCACCCGCCAGCTGGCGCCGGCCGTGAGTTCGCCGCTGGTGCCACCGCTGCGGCTGATGATGTCGGTGCCGCCGCCCGTGCCGACAAAGCGCGTGATGTCGGTGCCGCTGCTGCGCTTGTAGACGTTCAGGCCCCCATAGAGTTGCAAGGGGCCGGGCCCGACGTCCCACTGGCCCTTGACGCGCGCCCCCAAGCGGGCGATCCAGCCCACGTCGATGTCCTGCTCGATGCTCGCATTGCTGATGGTGTTGTCGTCCAGGCTCACGCGTTGGTAGGCGATCTGGAGCTGCGGCTCCAGCACCCAGCGCGGCGCCAGCGCCAGCGCCCGCCCCACTTCGACCGAGGCCACCAGGCTGTCGCCCTTGCCCGTGCTGGCCAGCCCCGTGGACGCGTGCGCGGTGTAACGGTGGTCGCCCACCTGCAGCACGCTGTCGACGTACAGCCCGTCCGCGGGCAGCCAGGTGGCATAGCCGCCCAGGTACTGGCTGCTCAGGTCGTTGCGGCCTGCGGCGTAGTTCGCCTCGCCGCTGACAAAGCCATTGACCGCCATCTCGCTCTGGAGCTTGCCCAGGTAGACGCCGGTGCGCCACCGGGCATCTCCCCACAGGTCCGTGCCAGTCTGGAAGCCGCGGATGCGCCCGTGGCTGGTGGGGCTGACGGTGCCCTGCTGTGCGATGTCGCGGTCCGTGTTGAAGAGCCGGCCCCAGGCCTGGCGTTCGCCGCCGCTGGCGGTGCCTCTGGCAGCACGCGGCTCGCCCAGGCGTTGCTGCCGGTCGCCCAGCATGGCGATGTCCAGGGAACGGAACTGCTCGGGCACCACGGCATACAGCGAGGCCTCGCTGCGGTAGCCGGTGGAGCGCAGGTACCAGTTCTCGCCCGCACCGCTGGCATCGCCCGCGTGCAGGCGGTAGGCGTAGGCGCCGCCACCCGTCTGGCCACCGACCAGGCTGAACGCGTCCCGGGTGGTCTGGGCCGTGGTGGTCGCGCCGCCGGTGGCGCTGATCACCGCGATGCCGTCGCCCGTGGTGGGCGAACCCAGGCCTCCGAGGTTGGTGATCTGCAGCAGCGTGGTGCCCGTGGCGCTGGCCAGGGGACCGGCGAACACCAGGGGCGCGCCGCTCGGGCCAACGCCCAGGATCATGGTGCCGCCATTGCCCACATAGGCGCCGGTCAGGGTGAGCCTGGCGCCCGACAGCGACACGGTGCCGGCGCTGCTCAGGGTGGTCAACGTCTGGTCGAAGCGGTCCAGGTCCAGCGTGCCAGCCGCGGCGACCGTGTGGGCCGAGTTGGCGCTGAACACGTTGGCCGCGCCCGCGCGAAGCGTGCCGCCGGCCACGGTGGTGGCACCGGCATAGGTGCTCGCGCCGCGCAGCGTGGTCGTGCCGCCGCCCAGGTGGTTCAGGGTGATGCTGCCGGTGATGGGGGCGGTGAAGTCGTAGGCGCTGGCGTTGTGGTTGAAGTTCAGCACCGCCGTTCCGGCGCCGCCGTTGACGGCCGCGGCGAGCACCGTGCCCGGGGCGATGGCCGCGTCGCCCGCGGCCGCGCCGATGTTCAGCGTGGCGACGCCACCCACGTTCGTGGCCAGGTTGAGCGCGGCAGCGCCGCCGTTGGCCGAGAGCAGCCCGCCGTCGGACACGCGCAAGCTGGCCGTGCCCGATGCACCCAGTGTGATGGCGGCCAGCGTGGTGCCGAGCTGGGAGCCCGCGCCGGTCACGACCCCGGTGAAGCCCCCGGGCATCGAGCCCAGCTGGATCCCCGCTGCGGCTTCCAGCCGGCCGCCGTTGGACACTTCGAGTGTGCCGCGCTGATGAAGGTACGAGACCGCCGAGGTCAGGGCCGAGCCCGAGCCGCTGACGAGCACGTGGGCCACACCGCCGTTGGACACCGTGGCCGAGGTGCCACCCAGGCGCACCCCGGACGGCCCGGTGGAGTTGAGCACGCCACCGTCGAGCACGCGGATGTGGGCCTCTCCAGCGAGGCTTTGAAGCAAAGTCACCCGGGCCCTGGCGCCTGCGCCTTGCACGGTGAGCGTGCCCATGGTGCCTGCCGTGCTGCCGACCAGCAGATTGCCGGCCGTGCCGTAAGTCGCACCGGGCTGCAAGACCAGCGACCCGCCGGCCACTGACTCGATGCTCACCGGCCAGCCATTGGAGTTGATCGTCACGCCCCCGCGCACCGGCGGCAGTGCCGTGGTGACGGCAAAGCTCGAGGTCACGGTGATCGTGGAAGCCGGATCCCCGCTGGCGTTCGCCGCGTTGATCGCTGCCACCAATTCGGCTTCGTTAGCCGCTGTGAAAATGGCGGCCTGCGAGAGGCCGCAAACGGCCCATGCGGCCAAGGCCACGGCTGTGTAACGTGGATTCACCCGTTGACTCCCTGTCAAGAAAAAAGTCCGCTCTCGAAAACGCAGCAGTCTAACGACGCTGACTTTTATCTTGACGACCGATGTTGGAAAAACCTTAATCGCCGTCGGTCTGCTGCATCCACAGCGGCTCCAGCTCGCGCCAGGCGCGCTGCACGTTGAAGTCCTGGCGCTGCGCGTGGCCAGCCCAGCCGCGCCATTCGGGCATCGCCACGGCGGCGCTCTCTCCGGCGTGGCGGCCCTCGTCCATGGCGCGCCACACCTGCTCGCGCAAGGCCTGCAGGTAGCCGCGCGTGCCAATGAGGGCGGCGGGCGCGGCCTCGCCCTGCGCGCTGGACACCATCGCGCCGATCACATGGCGCGGCCGCAGCGCCTGCAAGCGGTCCAGCGCGTCGAGCCAGGCGTCCACCCGACCCTGCGCGAGTTCGGGCAGGCGCTCGCCGTACACCAGGCCGCCCGCCCACAACACGCCCTGCTGCGCATGCCAGAGCACCAGGTCGCTTTCGGTGTGGCCCTGCTCCACGCGCATCACGCGCAGGCGCTGCTCGCCCACCGCCACCACCTCGCCCTCGGCCAGGGTGCGCGTGGGCCACACGATGGCGGTGCCGGCCATGGCCTGCGCGCCCACGCGTTCGATGAGACTTTGCAGGCAGGCCGGGCAGCGCTGTTCCATCGCCCGGCGCGTGCCTTCGGTGGCGAGCACCGTGGTCTGGCCGGTTTCGATGCGGTCGGCCCAGGCGCCATTGGCCAGCACGTTCTCGGCGTGTGCGTGGGTGTTGACGATCCAGCGCACCGGCACCCCGAAGCGGCAGGCCAGCGAGGCGCGCACGCGCTCGCCATGCCGATGGCTTGGGCCGGGGTCCACCACCAGGGCCTCGCCGCCGTCGATCAGCACCGAGGTGGGCACCACATGGCCCGCGTTGTCGGGCGACAGCTCCTGCGGCGCCGGTGGCGACCAGGCCCACACACCGGGCGCCACCGGCTGCCAGGGCACGTCGTCCCTGCAGTCGCGGTCCTGTGCGCTCACCGAGCAACACACCGCAAACAGCAAGGCGCCAAGGACTCTCATGACAACGAGCGCCTGACGCACGCGCGCAGGCACGCCAGCATCGCCGGCTCTGCGCCCAGGTGACCGGCCGGCGGTGTGTGCAGCACCTGCCGGCCTTGCGCAGCCCAGCGAGCGCTGTTGGCCGGCGGACAGATCGCGTCGAACCGCCCATGCACCCAGTCCACCGGCGTGTGCTCGCGCGCCAGCAAGGCCACCGCGCGGTCCAGCCCGCCCGGGCGCACGAAACCCCGGTGCGCCAGGTAGTGCGCCTGCACCCGGTACCGGCCCCAGGCGGCCCGGTCGCTGCGCTGCACGGTGGGTTGCCGCAGGCGCGCCATCGCACGCCGCTGCTGGCGCCGCAAGCCACCCCATTCGCGGCGGATCGGATTCGACCACGGCGAGCCGGTGTGTGCCGCGTGGCGCAGGCTGCGCCGCAGGCCGCGCAGTGCGTCGTCGGTTTCGCGCAGACCCCAGCCGCGCAACACGCGCAGCGATGCAACACCGGGTGTGCCGTTTTGAATCAGTTGTTGCAGCCGCCGCAGCGCCATGGGCACCCCATCGCCCTGCCGGACCGGCCACCCCGCGGCCGGTGCGCTCAGGGTTTGCCCTCGCTTTACCGACGGCAACAGCAGGCCGCCGATCTCGCGGCGCGTGAGGGCGAAGGCGCCGCGCAGCACCAGGCGCTGCACGCGCGCCGGGTGCCGCTGCGCATACGCCAGCGCCACCACCGTGCCCCACGAACCCGCCAGCACCGACCAGCGTTCGATGCCCAGCTGCTCGCGCAGCCGCTCCAGATCGGCCACCAGCGCAAGGGTGTGGTTGCCCTGCGTGCGGCCACGCGGCCGCGAGACACCGGCACCGCGCTGATCGGGCGCGATCACGCGCTGGCGGCGCAGGTCGAAGGGCCGCAGCATGCCGGGCTGGCACGCACCGCCCGGCCCGCCGTGCAACAGCAGCCAGGGCTCGCCCCGCGGCTCGCCGACATCGCGCCAGGCGATGCGGTGCAGGCCGCCGACGGCGAGCCGCCGGGGCGCGGGCCAGAAGGTGTCAATCAACGGCTTGGGCATGGCATCGATATTGCTGTTCAGGGTCGCGGCCGGTGTGGCGATGGTGCCATCTGGCTTGCAGACATGTTTCATGCCAACCCACTGGAGACACACCATGCAATGGACCGCCCCCGCCTTCACCGACCTGCGTTTCGGCTTTGAGATCACGATGTACATCGCCAACCGCTGAGCCTGCGGCCGGCCGGCGCACGTGCCAACAGCGCGTGCGCCTTTTTTGTCCCCTCATCCTCCTCCATCAACCATGCGCATCCGGGTTCTTGGCTCTTCGGCCGGCGGCGGTTTCCCGCAGTGGAACTGCAACTGCCCCAACTGCGATGGCCTGCGCCGCGGCAAGGTCCTGGCTCAGGCGCGAACGCAATCGTCGATCGCGGTCAGCGCCAATGAGGTGGACTGGCTGCTGGTCAACGCCTCGCCCGACATCCTCACCCAGATCCGCGACACGCCGGCACTGCAGCCCGCGCGCCGGGCGCGCGACAGCGGCATCGCCGCCGTGCTGCTGATGGACGCGCAGATCGACCACGTCACCGGCCTGCTGATGCTGCGCGAGCGCGCCGGCGCGCTGCCGCTGCTGGCCACGCCCGAGGTGCTCACCGAACTGGGCCAGGGCTTTCCCATCACCGGCATCCTCTCGCATTACTGCGGCGTGACACCGCACGCCATCCCCATCGACGGCCCCACCTTCACCGCACCGGGGCTGGAGGGCATCGAGCTGCAAGCCGTGCCGCTCGCGTCCAAGCCGCCGCCGTACTCACCGTTCCGCGGCAACCCGCGCCCGGGCGACAACATCGGCCTGGTGCTGCGCAACCCGAAGAGTGGCGCGCGCGCGTTCTACGCGCCCGGCCTGGGCGAAGTCACGCCCGAGCTTCTGTCGCTCATGGCCACGTGCGCCGTGGTGCTGGTGGACGGCACCTTCTGGACCGGCGACGAGATGCAGCGGCTGGGCCTTTCGTCCAAGGCCGCGGCCGACATGGGCCACCTGCCGCAGAGCGGACCCGGCGGCATGCTCGAACAGCTCGATCGCCTGCCGGCGGCCACGCGCAAGCTGCTGATCCACATCAACAACACCAACCCCATCCTGATCGAGGACTCCCCCGAAAGCGCGGAACTCAGCCGCCGTGGCATCGAGGTGGCGCGCGACGGCATGGAGATCCGCTTCTGACCGCAGGCGCCCCATGGACATCGCCACCACACCCCGCCCCGCCATCGGCCTGCCGGCCTGGACACGCACCGAGTTCGAGGCCCAGCTGCGCGAGAAGGGCCGCTCGTACCACATCCACCACCCGTTCAATGTGCGCATGAACAGCGGCGGCTGCACGCCCGACGAGCTGCGCTGCTGGGTGGCCAACCGCTTCTACTACCAGATCTGCATCCCGCGCAAGGACGCGGCCATCCTCGCCAACATGCCCGACCGCGCGCACCGCCGGCTGTGGATCGAGCGCATCCTCGACCACGACGGCCACGGCGATCACGAAGGCGCCGCCGCCGGCGGCATCGAGGCCTGGACGCGGCTGGGCGAGGCCGTGGGCCTCACGCGCGAAGACCTGTGGTCGCTGCAGGGCGTGGTGCCCGCTGTGCGCTTTGCCTGCGATGCCTACGTGAACTTCGCGGCCCGGGCGCCCTGGCAGGAAGCGGTGTGCTCTTCGCTCACCGAGATGTTCGCGCCCCAGATCCACAAGGACCGCCTGGCCAGCTGGCCCACGCACTACCCCTGGATCGAGGCCGAGGGACTGGCCTACTTCCGCAACCGCATCCCGCTGGCCGGGCGCGACGTGGAACACGGCCTGCGCGTGACGCTGGACCACTTCGACACCCGCGAGGCCCAGCATCGCGCGCTGGACATCCTGCAGTTCAAGCTGGACATCCTGTGGAACATGCTCGATGCCATCGAGAAGGCCTGCCAATGAACACGTTGTCGAACCATCCCAGGCTCTCGCGGCGTTTCCGCCTGCAGTACGAGCCCGCGCAGGAGCGCTGGGTGCTGCTCTACCCCGAGGGCATGGTGCAGCTCAACGAGAGCGCGGCCGAGATCCTGAAGCGCTGCGATGGTGAACGCACGGTGGCCGCCATCGTGGAGGAGCTGGAGACCACGTTTTTCATCCAGGGCATTGGCCGCCAGGTGAAGGATCTGATCGAAGAAGGAGGCCGCCGTGGCTGGATCGATTGAACCGCCCGGCCCGCCCCTGTGGCTGCTGGCCGAGCTCACCTACCGCTGCCCGCTGCACTGCGTGTTCTGCTACAACCCCACGCAGCACGCGCGCATCCCGCAGGAGCTGAGCACCGCGCAGTGGGTGGACGTGATGCGCCAGGCGCGAGCGCTGGGCGCGGCGCAGCTCGGTTTCTCGGGCGGTGAGCCGCTGCTGCGCGACGACCTGGAAGAGCTGGTGCAGGAGGCGCACGCGCTCGGCTACTACACCAACCTCATCACCTCGGGCGTGGGCCTGACCGACGCGCGCGCCACGCGCCTGAAGGCCGCCGGCCTCGACCACGTGCAGCTCTCGTTCCAGGACAGCACGCGCGAGCTCAACGACTTCCTGAGCCACACGCGCACCTTCGAGCTCAAGCAGAAGGTCGCGCGCATCATCAAGTCGCACGACTGGCCGATGGTGATGAACTGCGTGCTGCACCGGCACAACCTGCCGCACGTGGGCCAGATCATCGAGATGGCGCTGGACCTGGGCGCGGAATACCTCGAACTCGCCAACACGCAGTACTACGGCTGGGCCTGGGTCAACCGCGACCACCTCATGCCCACGCACGAGCAACTGGTGGAGGCCGAAGCGGTGGTGAACCGCTACCGCGCGCAGATCGGCTCGCGCTGCCGGCTGCTGTTCGTGGTGCCCGACTACTTCGAGCAGCGCCCCAAGGCCTGCATGAACGGCTGGGGCTCGGTGTTCCTCTCGGTCGCACCCGACGGTCTGGCCATGCCCTGCCACAACGCGCGCAACCTGCCCGGTCTGGCCCTGCCCAACGTGGCGCACACGCCGCTGGCCGACATCTGGCGAACCAGCCAGGCTTTCAACGCCTACCGGGGCGACGGCTGGATGAAGCCGCCCTGCCGCGACTGCGACGAACGCCACAAGGACTTCGGCGGCTGCCGCTGCCAGGCCTTCCAGATCACGGGCGACGCGGCGCAGGCCGACCCGGTGTGCAGCAAGTCCCCCCAGCACGACAAGGTGGTGCAGCTCGTGAAGCAGGCGCCCACGCAGCGCCACATTCCCATCGTGTTCCGCAGCGACACCGAGTCGCGCGGCCTGCACCCCGAGGTGCCGGCATGAACACCGCCACGCCCCACCCGCACATGCTGGGCGCGGCCGTGGTCCGCCACCTGCCCGGCCTGCGCCACAGCCCCTTCGCGCTGGAGCGCGCCGAGCACGGCCTCTTCCTGCTGTGGCTGGCCTTCATGGGCCTGCTGGGTTTCGGCGCGCTGCTGCTGTGGCAGGCCGGCGCATGGCACCGGTTGGTGCACGCCGACCCCACGGGCCTCACCGTGGTCATCGTGCTGCTGTTCACCGGCGGCTCGCTGTGGGCCGGCCGCCGCGCCTGGGTGCTGGGCGAGCAGCGTCTGCGGCTGGACACCGCGCGCGAAGACCCGCTGGACACCTGGAGCGCCGAATACCGCGCCGGCTGTGCCCGACCCGGCGCCGACCCCTCGGTCTGGCTGCAGGTGCTGGGCGAGCGCGCGCACGGCCCGCACGAGATGGCCTGGTGGCTCAACGGCATCCAGCTCAAGCTCGGTCTGCTCGGCAAGGTGATCGGGTTTTCCATCCTCGCGCTGCAGCTCGGCGAGGTGCAGAGCTTCGACGCCAGCCAGTCCACCCAGCTGCTCAGGAACCTCACCGGCGGCCTGGGCATCGCGCTGCTGACCACCGTGACCGGCCTCACCGGCAACATCCTGCTGGGCCTGCAGCTCATGCGGCTGGACCGGTTTTCCGATGCGCTCATCGCCGACACGCTGGCCGCCAGCCCACGCCCGGAGGCGCACGATGGCGATCGGCCGATCGGTCCGTGACACCGAGACCGACCCGTTCTACGACATGTTGTTCAACATGCTGATCGCGTTCGTCTTCTGTTTCGTCATCGCGCTGCTGGCCTTCAACCCCAAGGCCCGCAAGAGCGGCGACATCCCCGCCAAGGCCGAGTTCATCGTCACCGTGTCCTGGCCCGACAACAACCCCAACGACGTGGACGCCTGGGTCAACGAACCGGGCGGCAAGACGCTGTGGTTCCGCCAGCGCGACGCCGGCATGCTGCATCTGGACCGCGACGACCGGGGCGCGAAGAACAACAGCGTGATCGTCAACGGCCGCGAGATCCGCAGCCCGGTGCGGCAGGAGATCGTCACACTGCGCGGCCTGGTGCCGGGCGAGTACGTGGTGAACGCGCACTACTACGACTCGCGCGACCAGCAGCCGGTGGACGTGTCGGTGGCGGTGGTGAAGGTGAACCCGCAGGCGGAGATCGTCTACACCGGCACGCAGCAGATCCCGCGCAAGGGCGACGAGCGCACGCTGGTGCGCTTCACGCTCGACGAGACCGGCACCGTGACCGACCTCAACACCCGGCCGCTCGCGATCGTGCAGCGCACCGGCCTTTGAACCACCACCTCCGATGATCCCCACCGTCTCGTCCCAACTGCTGTGGCTGGTGCTGGTGTACGCGCTGCTGGCCTTCCTGTTGCTGTGCCTGCTGCTGGCCACGCGCTGGCACTGGGGGGTGAAGCTGGGCGCGGTGCTGCTGGTCAGCGGCTTCTACGCGCTGAGCCACGCCACGCTGCAGGGCATCGCGGGCTGGCCGAGCGACGACGCCCTGCCTCCGCGCTTCGTGCTGCTTTCGGCGGTGTTCGACGAACCCAGCCCGGGCCGGGGCCACGCCGGCGCGATCTACATCTGGGTCAACCCCATGAAGGACAACCAGCCGCTGGCGATGCCGCGCGTGCACCGCCTGCCCTACGAGAAGGACCTGCACCGCATCCTGGGCGACGGCCTGCGCAAGGCGCGCGACGGCAACACGCAGATGGGCAGCACCGAGCCGGTGCCGGGCTCGGGCGGTTTCGCCTGGCTGCGCCCGGCCGGCAACGACCGGCTGCAGATCAAGCTGAGCGACCTGCCGCGCGCGCAGCTGCCGGAAAAATGAAGCCCCTCCTGCCCGCGCTGCCGCTGGCCGCCCTGGTGCTGGCCGGTTGCCGGCCCGCGCCCGCCGACACCTGGTTTCCGCTGGTCGAAGGCGAGCGCATGGTCTACGCCGTGACGGTGGAGAGCGACGAAGCGCCGCCGCCCGAGGCATGGACGCTGACGGTCACCGCGCCGCAGACCGTGGCCGGTCAGCGCACGCAGGTGCGCCACCATTCGGCCGGCGTGAGCTACCACCTGCTCAGCGACGAACAAGGCATTCGCCGCGTGGCCACGCGCACCGACATCGACCGCGAACCCACACCCGACCCGGAGCCGCTGTGGGTGCTCAAGGCGCCCTATGAAGTGGGCACCGAATGGAGCACGCCGACCGTGCCCTACCTGATCCTGCGGCGCAACGAGCACCCGCGCGAGCTGCGCTACAGCCACCGCGCGCTGATGGCCTGGCGCATCGAGGCGGTGGACGACGAGGTGACGACGCCCACCGGCACACACAAGCCCTGCCTGCGCGTCGTCGGCCGCGCCAAGCTCAACCTCTTCACCGACCCGGTGAACGGCTTCACCGACGTGCCGCTCACCAGCCGCGAGTGGTACTGCCGGGGCCTGGGCCTGGTGAAATTCGAGCGCGAGGAACCGGTGCCACCCGGGTTTCTGGTGGGTGGGCGATTGACGGCGGTGTGGGCGCGCTAGGGCGACAGGTCAGCGCTTGCCTCCGCCGTTGCCACCCCCGTGGCCACCGCCATTCCCGCCACCTTTGCCGCCGCCGTGACCGCCCCCATGGCCGTTGCCCTTGCCTGGGCCGCTGCCGTTCGCACCGCGCGCGTGGCCCACGGACGGGCCCGGTGCATCGATCGACACCGCCGCAGCCAGCTTGGTGTGTTTCGCGTCTTCGGCGTGTCGCGCACGGTTGGCCGAGCTCACCACCTCGCCCAGGCGCAGGCCGAGGTCGTTGGCAATCGCGCCCCAGCCCATGCCGCTGTCGCGCATGGCCTGCACCTCGTGGGTGGCTCTGGCCAGCTGTCGTCGGGTGGGGTGGTGGATGCCGTCCTGCGCCAGGTCGGCCTTGGCGATCTCGGTCGCGAAATTGCGAGAGGTCGAGGGCGAGGTCGGGGACGGTGCCTCAGGCAATGGCTGCGCGAGCGCGGCGCCCACCGCCAGCAGCGCGAGCATGAGGGAGGACCGGAGCAGAACGCGAGGGATCTTGGTCATGGCAGGTCTCCACATCGGGAACAGACCTTCATGCTAGCCGCACCGACGGCACGTGGTGCGCGAGTTGGTTACCAGTTGTTGGGCCGTGGTCCGCCTGCGCGGCGCGGGTGAAGAACGCTTCGGCCCGGGCCGGGTTGCGCGGCTCACCCAGGCCCTCTTCGGCCAGCACGCCCAGCATGAACAAGGCCTCGGCATTGCCCGTCTCTTCGGCCAGCGCCGCCCAGAGCTCGCGCGCCTGGGCGTAGCGGGCCAGCCGGAACTCGGCATGGGCCCGGTACCGCGCGTCGCCCACGCGAGACAACACGGCGAGGGCCGCACCCAGCAGGGTGCGGGGGTGGCACAAATCGGTCTGCGCGCTCATGGCAGGGGCTGGTGGGTGGGCCGGCTCAGGGCTTGACCGTGAGCACCCAGGTCGAGAGCGTCTTGAGGTCGGCCGCGCTCAGGCTCGGGTGGCCCGGCATGGGCACGCGGCCCCACTTGCCTTTGGAGCCGTTCTGGATCGACTGCGCGAGCGAGGCCGCGGCGTCTTTTTCGCTCGCGTATTTTTCGGCGATGGCGCTGAAGGCCGGGCCGACCACCTTGTCGGCGTTGGCGTGGCAGCTGTAGCAGCCGCTGGCCTTGGCGAGTTCCACGGCGGCCACGTCGGCGGCGGTGGCGTGCTGGGCCAGGCCGGCCAGCACGGTGGGAAGGATCAGGAGGTAACGCATGGCAGGCACCGGAGAAAAAGGAACTGGGAAAAAAGGGGTGGCATGGCCAGGGCCACGCCACCCCCAACACCACATCACTTCATGAGTTTGAACGTCCAGACGGAGCCGCCCTGTTCGAGGAAGTTGACCTTCTTGGCCACTTCACCGCCCCACAGCGGCACGGCACCTCCCCAGCCCGAGACCACGCTGACGTACTGCTCGCCGCCCTCGGTCCAGGTGATGGGCGGCGCGACCACGCCGGAACCGGTCTGGAACTGCCACACCACCTTGCCGGTCTTGGCGTCGGCGGCCTTCAGGTAGCCCTCGGGCGTGCCCCAGAACACGAGGTCACCGGCGGTCAGCACACCGCCCCACAGCGGCGCGCTGTTCTTGACTTCCCAGGCCACCTTGCCGGTCTTGGGATCGATCGCGCGCAGCGAACCGATGTGGTCGTCGAACAGCGGCTTGATGGTGAAGCCCGCGCCCAGGAAGGCCGCGCCCTTCTTGTAGGTGATGGGCTCGTTCCAGATCTCCATGCCCCATTCGTTGGTGGGCACGTAGAACAGGCCGGTCTTGGGGCTGTAGGCCATGGGCATCTGGTTCTTGCCGCCCAGGAAGCCCGGTGCGGAAAACACCGCCTTGCCCTTGGCACCGTCCCCGCCGGCGGCGGTCGGGTCGCCCGGGCGGTTGGTGTCGTCGAAGTTGGGGCGGCCGGTCTTGAGGTCGATGCCGGTGGCCCAGGTCACTTTCTTCACGAACGGGAAGGCGTTGACCAGCTTGCCGGTGGCGGCGTCGTTCACGTAGAAGAAGCCGTTGCGGTCGGCCTTGGCGCCCATGCGCTTGCCGTCCATGTCGAAGGTGACGAATTCGTTGACGCCGTCGTAGTCCCAGCCGTCGTTGGGCGTGCTCTGGTAGTGCCAGACGATCTTGCCGGTCTTCACGTCGATCGCCACGGTGGAGGCCGAGTACAGGTTGTCGCCCTTGCGCACGTGGCTGTTCCAGGGGCCGGGGTTGCCGGTGCCGAAGTAGGCCAGGCCGGTCTTGGCGTCGTAGGTGCCGCCCAGCCAGGTGGCCGCGCCACCGGTCTTCCAGGTCTCGCCCGGCCAGGTGGCGTTGGTGGTGCCGGTGATGCCGTTTTCCTTGCCGTCCTTGTAGCCCATGTGGCCTTCGACGACCGGGCGCGTCCACACCATCTTGCCGGTGCGCGGGTCGCGCGCTTCCACGCGGCCGACCACGCCGAACTCACCGCCCGAGACGCCGGTCATCAGCAGGCCTTCGGCGATCAGGGGCGCGGCGGTGTAGCTGTAGCCGGCGGCGTAGTCGTCGATCTTCTCGCGCCACACCACCTTGCCGGTGTTCTGGTCGAGCGCGACCAGCTGCGCATCGAGCGTGCCGAAGATCACCAGGTTGTCGTACAGCGCGGCGCCGCGGTTGATCACGTCGCAGCAGGGCATGATGCCTTCGGGCAGGCGGTGCTCGTACTTCCAGAGCTTTTCGCCGGTCTTGGTGTTGACCGCGTAGATGCGCGAGTAGGACGCGGTGACGAACATCTTGCCGTTGTGCACCAGCGGCTGCGACTGCTGGCCGCGCTGCTTCTCGCCGCCGAACGACATGGACCACACCGGCACCAGCTTGTTGATGTTGCGCTCGGTGATGCCGCTCAGCGTGGAATGGCGCTGCCCCTGGGTGCCCAGGCCCCAGCTCAACACGTTGTCGGGGGTCTTGGCGTCGTCGGCGATCATCGCGTCGGTCACGCCCTGGGCGCTCACGTGGGCGGTGGCGGCCAGAATCATCAGGCTCAGTAGGGTGCGTTTCACAGTGTGTCTCCTGCTCGTTCGTGGATGTGTGATGCCTGCGACCGAGCACCATGCCCGGCCGCCCGTGAACACCCCGGCCCTGGGGCCTTCGGGGTTGCACAACCTGCAAATGGCAACATCCATGCCAGCGTTTTTGAGCGGTTTTCCGGCCTGAAATGCGCCATGTCCGGCCCGCGCAGCGGGTCGCGGCTGTGACACTGTTCAGAAACGAATCACCGCTGCAACAGCGCCCGCTGCTCGTACTGCGGGTACCACTGCGCGAGGCTGCGGTGCAGCTCGGCGGGCTGTGCGGCCCAGCCGGCGAAGCGCGCGGGCACCGGGGTGCGCAGCAGCTCGCTCAGGTCCAGGCCCTGCTCGGCGCTGTCCTGCATGAGCGCGGTGAGCCAGCGCAGCCAGTCGCGCGTCTGCTGCACGCCGGCGGGACCGCTGTGCACCGGACCGTGGCTCGGCACGACCTGCCGGACCTCGCCCGCGGCCAGCCATTGCGCCAGCGTGTCCAGGCTGGCGAGCCAGGCGGCGGGATCGGCGTGAGGCGTGGTGGGCACGCGCTCGGCGAACACCAGGCCGCCAGCGAACAGCACCCCGGTGCGGCGGTCGATCAGCACCAGGTCGTCGCGGGTGTGGCCGCTCAGGCGACGCAGCTCCAGCGTGTGTGCGCCCAGGCTCAGCGTGCGCGGCTCGATCGCCTCGCGCGCCGGCGTGGGCTCGGTGCCCTTCATCCAGTCGCCGCACAGGCGGTAGAGGTTGTCGGCGTAGGCCGCGCCCTCGGCTTTCATGCCGGCGATGCTGCCGGCCAGGGCCTGCGTGGGGCGGTCGGCCCAGGCCTGGTTGCCGAAGAAGTAGTCGGGGTGCAGGTTGAGGTTGAAGACGTGGCGCACCGGCTCGCGCGTGAGACCTTCGATGGCGCGGCGCTGCTGCTCGCCGTAGCCGCGCGAAGGGCCGGTGTTGACCACCACCACGCCCTCGCCCGTGGCGATGAAGGCGGTGTTGATGATGTTGCAGCCGTTGGCGCGCGAGAAGTCGGCCACCGCGCCTTCGATCACCCAGGTGTGCTCGGCAATCTGGCGCGGCCGCAGGTCGTGGTCGAGTTGCGCGTGCGCCGGGGCAGCCCACAGCGCCAGCATCCACGGCACCACGCGCCAGGCCATCATGCGACCACCTCGGCGTCGATGCGGTTGCCGTTGTTGTCGCGCCCGGTCAGCCGGAAACCGCCGGCGTGCTGCGGCGGCAGCTCGAAGGTGAGCAGCGGGTTCTCCGACACCGGCTCGTGCAGGGCCAGGCGCCACCAGACCTGGCCGGCGCTGTCCACCAGCTGCAGCTGCTCGATGTAGAACGCGGGGATGCCCGCGACCAGGCCGGTGTCCATCGGGTGCATCACGCGCACGCGCAGGCGGCGGCTGCCTTCGATCACGTTGGGAAAGAAGCGCGCCTGCACCTGGTTGAGCGTGCGGCTCCACGAGCCGTCGGCGCGCGTGGCGCCGGGCACCGTGCAGCCGCCACCGGCGGCCTGTACCCAGGTGCCGCCCACGTGCCAGCGGCCGTCCGCCGTCTGCACCATCGCGCGCACAGGCGAGGCCTGCTCCATGCGGATGCGGAACGCCAGCATGGGCAGCGCGCGCAAGGGCTCGAAGGCCAGCACCTCGCGCACCGGGTTGCGGTCCACCACCACCAGGATGCGCGCCACACCGCCGCCCGTGCCGGCCAGGCCGCGCGCGTCCACCAGCAGCGGCACGTTCATCGCGTCGTCGGCGAAGGCCGGGCCGCGCACCGTCACCGCCTCGGAAAACACCATGGGCGCATCGCGCAGGTACTGCCGGCGCAGCGTGGGCCACTGCATCGAGCCCAGTGGGTCGCCCCCGGTGGGGTCGTCCGCGGCCCACAGCGGCGGCGCGCCCAGCAGGCCGCCCCACAACAACGTTCGACGCCGCAGCATGCTCAGCCCCCGCCTTTCTGCCGGATGAAACCGCGCTGCGGGTCGTAGCCCCAGAGCGCGAGCACGAAGAACACGGCGGTGCACGCCAGCAACACGGCCCAGGCCACCGCGTTGAACTTCCCCATCATCGCAAAGCGCATGGCCTCCACCGCGTGAGAGAAGGGGTTGAACTCCGCGATCTTCAGCAGCCAGTAGGCACCCGACTCCTCCAGCTTCCACAGCGGGTACAGCGCGGGGCTGATGAAGAACATCGGGAAGATCACGAAGTTCATGGTGCCGGCGAAGTTCTCCAGTTGCTTCACGTACACCGAGAGCACGAGCCCCAGCGAGGCCAGCATCGCGGCGGCGCAGGCCATGGCCAGCAGCAGGCCCGGCAGGTGCGCCCAGGCCGGCTCGACACCGAAGGCCAGCGCGATCAGCAGGAACACCGCCATCTGCAGCACCGAGAGCACGGTGCTGCCCAGCAGCTTGAAGGCCAGCAGCCAGCCGCGCGCCAGCGGCGCGGTGAGCAGCAGGCGCATCACCCCCATCTCGCGGTCGTACACCATGGAGAGCGAGCTCTGCATGCCGTTGAACAGCGCCACCATGCCCAGCAGGCCCGGCACCATGTAGACCTGGTATTCGATGTAGGTCTCGTAGGGCGGGATGATGGCCACGCCGAACACGTTGTGGAAACCGGCCGAGAACACCACGAACCACAGCAGCGGCCGCACCAGCGCCGAGCCCAGGCGCGTGGGCTGGCGCAGGAAGCGGCCCAGCTCGCGGCCGACCACGGCGCGCAGCGCGCGCGCCAGGTGCAGCGGCAGCGAGGGCGCGCCCAGGGGACTCAGGGGCGTTGCCGGCATGTGCTCTCCGCTTCGTCCACGCCCAGCGTGTCCAGCACGTCCTTGGGGTGCAGCACGCCGTCCAGCGGCGCCACGCCCACCACGCCGTCGATGTGGCTCAGGAACACCGGCTGGCGCAACTGCCCGTCCCAGGCACGGAAGGACAGGCGCGGGCCCTTGAAGCCGTCGATGAAAACGCTGCCGCCGCGCAGCTTCTTCAACTGCTGGGCCACCGAAGCCTTGGGATCGTCCACCAGCACCGTCGCCACCGCTCGGCCCGCCACCCAGGCCGACCAGTCGTGCGACTGCATGGGGCGCTGCGCAAGCTTCTGAAACCGGCGCGAGAGTTGCGGCCCGCCGTTGCGCTCCCACTGGGCGTGCCAGGCGGCGGCCACCAGGCCATTGGCACCGACCACCGGGCGCGGCCACTGCGTGGCGTAGGGCAGCGTGCGCGCGAACTCGCCGTCGGCGTCCATCACGGCGACCACCTCGTGCTCGCGCTCGCCGGTGAGCAGCCGGGTGTTGGCCAGATCGCGCTCGCGCGGGTCGCCGCTGAGCTTGAAGGGTTTGCTCTGCACGATCTTCAGGCCGTAGCGCTTGGCCGCGCGGGTGAAGGACTCGCCCACGAGCCGGTCGCCCGGTGCCGGCCCCTGCAGCAGCAAGACCTTGCGCCAGTTGCGCGCGGCCAGGTACTGCGCCAGCGCGTCGCTGGCCATGTGGCGGCTGGGCAGGGTGTGCAGCAGGTGCGCGGCGCAGCCCTGCGCGCGCAGGCTGTCATCGTCCAGGCCGGTGTTGAACACCATGGCACCGCCGAGCGCGGCCGGCGCGCTCTGCACCAGCTGGCTCAATTCGGGCAGCGGCAGGTCGGCCACGAGGTGCTGCACCTTCGCCGCCTTGAGATCGGCCAGGGCCTTGGGCAGCGCCGCCGCATCGGGCAGCACCACCTCGCGCAGCACGAGCTCGATGCCGGCGGCGTCCAGCTCGAACGCTGCGTCTTCCAGCGCGAGCCGCACGCCCTGCACCGCCCGGCCCTGCGGGTGGCCGGGGTAGGCGCGCTCCAAGCGGCGCGGCGCGTAGCGCGCGTCATCGGCCAGCGAGACCACGGCCACCGTCAGCTTGACCGCGGCGGCCTGCACCGACGGCGCACCGAGCAAGGCGGCCAGCGCGAGCAGCGGGGCTTTCCACATCAGGGCGCCACGATCACGCTGTGCGGCACGCGGCCCACGGCCACCGTCTTCACCGCCTTGGCGCCGGCCGTGTCCACCAGGGTCATGTCGTCCGACAGGCCGTTGGTCACGTACAGCGTCTTGCCGTCGGGGTGCACCGTCAGGCCCCAGGCGCGCTTGCCCACCAGCACCTGGCGGCCCACGGTGCGCGTGGCCACGTCCACCTCTGCCACGTGGTTGGCGCGGCCCAGCCCGACCCACAGGGTCTTGCCGTCCGGGCTCAGTGCCATGCCCACGGGGGTGATGTCGGCCTCGCGCAGGCCCTTCACCGCGAACTTCACCGTGTCCTTGACGCTGTGGTCTTTCGTGTCGACCACGCTCACGGTGGCGTCGAGTTCGTTGCTGACCCACAGCTCGGCGCCGCCGGCGGCGAGCACGAAGCGGCGCGGGCGCTTGCCCACCTTGATGTTCTTGATCACCTTCTTCTGGCCCAGGTCGATGACATGCACGACGTTGGCCACCTCGGAGGTGACGTAGGCGAACTTGCCGTCGGGCGTGACCAGCACGCCCTCGGGCTCGCCGCCGGTCTTCACCTCGAACACGGGCTTCTTGCTCGCCAGGTCGTAGGCGGCCATCACGTTCTCGTCCTCGATCGACACGTACACCGTCTTGCCGTCGGGGCTGAGGTCGAAGATCTCGGGACTGTCCCCCAATGGAACAGTGCCGGTCATCTTGCCGCTGGCGGTGTCCACCACGCCGAGCTGGTTGCTGTCACCGCAGCACACATAGAGCTGGCTGCGGTTGGCGTTGAACATCATGTGGCGCGGGCGCTTGCACACGTCGATGGCCGCGAGACGTTCGCCCTGGGCGTCAAACACATAGAGCTTGTTGTCCTTCTCGCTGGACACATACACCTTGCCCTGGGCCATGGCCAGGGATGCACAGCCCAGCAGGGCCGCCAGCGTGAACAGACGAAACGGGCGGGTCATGTCGATGTCTCCTGATCAGGTGTTTTGGGTGGCACAGCGGTCGCCGGGGCGGCGCCGCGCCACGTGTTCCGCAAATTCGATGCCAGCGCCAACGCGGAATGGAAATTGCGATGACATGCCCCAAACACCCCGCTGGCGGCCCGATCGCTACGGACAAACCCTGAGACCACACGGCTTCACAGGCCCACACCGCATGACCCGACTGCCCCACGGCCCTCCCGACTGTTCCAGCAAGGAACACTGCCCTGTGACACGCCGCCGCGCGTTGGCCTGGGGCCTGGCACTGGCGGCGTCAGCGGGCCCGGCGCTGGCCAGCACGGCGGCCTGGCCCACCCGCCCCCTGCAGCTCATCGTGCCCTGGCCCGCTGGCGGCGCGACCGACCTCACGCTGCGCATCCTGTGCGAGGAAGCCGAGCCCCTGCTGGGCCAGCCCATCGTGGTGATCAACCGGCCCGGCGCGGCCGGCACGCAGGTGGCGCCGCTGCTCAAGGTGGCCGAGCCCGACGGCCACACCATCGGCCAGGTGCCCATCACCGTGTACCGGCACGCGCTCATGAACCACGTGCCCTGGGACCCGGTGGCCGACCTCAGCCCCATCGTGCAGGTCTCGGGCACCACCTTCGGCGTGCTGGTGCCCGGCGCCAGCCCCTGGAAGCAGTTGCCCGAGATGCTCGACTGGGCGCGCGAGCACCCGGGTGAACTCATCCTCGGCTCCACCGGCATCGGCACCACCGCCCACCTGGCGATGGAAGAGATCCTGTTGCAGCGCGGCATCCGTTATGTGCACGTGCCCTACCGCGGCACGGCCGACCAGATGCTCGCGATCGCCGGCGGCCAGCTGATGGCGGGGGTGAACTCCACCGGCTTCGCGCCCTGGGTGGACCAGGGCAAGGTCCGCCTGCTCGCTGTCTTCAGCGCGCAGCGCAGCCCGCGCTGGCCCGACGCGCCCACGCTGCGCGAACTCGGTTACCCCCGCTCGGTCTATACCTCGCCCTGGGGCCTGGCCGCGCCGCGCGGCACACCGGAGGCCGTGGTCCAGAAACTGCACGACGTGTTCGCCCGCGCCATGCAGAGCGAGCGCCACCTGCGCGAACTCGCGCGCTACGACCAGACGCTGGACTACCTCAACACCCGCGACTACCGGCAGGCCGTGCGCGACGCGGTGGAACGCGAGAAGCGCCTGCTGCAGCGCATGAACCTGCTGGCCAAACCGACGGGGGTGAGCGGATGAACACGCCTTTGCTCCAGGCCGAAGGCCTGCACAAGGCCTACGCCGGCAAACCCGCGCTCAAGGGCGTGGGCGTGAGCCTGCAGGCCGGCGAGATGCTCGCGCTGCTCGGCCCCAACGGCGCGGGCAAGTCCACCTTGCTGCAATTGCTCACCGGCCTGTTCACCCCCGACCAGGGCCGCATCGAGGTGCTGGGCCACGACATGCGCCGCCACCCCAGCCGCGCGCTGGCCGGGCTGGGCGTGGTGTTCCAGCAAAGCGCGCTCGATCTGGACCTGTCGGTGATGGCCAACCTGCTGTTCCACACCGATCTGCACGGCCTGCCGCGCGCGCTGGCGCGCGAACGCATCGCCACACACCTCGACAGCATGGGCCTGGGCGAACAGGCCCGCGCCGTGGTGCGCAGCCTCTCGGGCGGCACGCGGCGCAAGGTCGAACTGGTGCGCGCGCTGCTGCACGAACCGCGCGTGCTGCTGATGGACGAGGCCACCGTGGGCCTGGACCCGGCCTCGCGCCAGCAGTTGCTGGACACCGTGCGCGGCCTGTGCCGCGCGCGCGGCATGGGCGTGCTGTGGGCCACGCACCTGATCGAGGAAGTGCATGGCGCCGATCGGCTGATGCTGCTGCACCAGGGCACGGTGCGCTTCGAGGGATCGATACCGGCCTTCATGGCCAAGGCGCAGGGCACGGACTTCCAGGCCGAGGTGCTGCGCCAGCTCGGGTCGCCATAATCGGGGCATGCCCGACAAGGACCCCGACGCCCGGTTCAAGACCGCCCTGCAGGTGGTGGGCATCGTCGGCCTGACGGGCATGCTCGCAATGATCTTCCACAAGGGTTTTGCCGACATTTCGTTGCTGTGGCAACAGCATGCCGGGGGCGACTTCTGGGTGGAGCTGGCGCGCTATTTTTTCCGCAACCTGGCGGGGTGAGCCGCATTGCGTTCTGGCCAGAACCGTCAACGCAACTGGATCTCCACCACCGTGCGCCCGGGCGCACTCTGCAGCGAGAGCACCGCGCCGATCGCGCGGGCGCGTTCCCGCATCGCCAGCAGGCCCTTGCGCCACGCCACGGTGGCGTCGAATCCGCGGCCGTTGTCCACGATGCGCAAGCGCACGCCCTGCCCGGCCGCGACGGCTTCGATGCTCAGCTCCGTCGCCTGCGCATGCTGCAGCACGTTGGACAAGGCCTCGAAGACCATGAACTGCAGCTGGCGCATCGCGCCGGCGTCCAGCCGTTGCAGCGGCTCGATCAGTTCCACCGCCCAGCGCAGCGCGATGTCGCTGGCCTGCAGGCGAGGCTCCAGGCGGTAGCGCAGGTTGGCCAGCAGCGCCGTCACGTCGCCCGGCGGCAGGTTCATGGCGTCGATCGACAGCTTGAGCTGGTCCAGCGAATCGCGCAGCGTCTGCAGCAGCTCCTGCTGGCTGGACCGGCCCGACTCGAGCTGCCGGATCGCCGAGCTGATGTGGGCTCCCACGCCGTCGTGCATGTCGCGCAGGATGCGGGTCCGCTCGGCGGTGCGCTCCTGCTCGCGGGCCAGTTGCTCCACCCGCTGGTAGGTCGTGGCAAGCTCCCGCTCCTTCTCGCTCACCCGCGCGGCCAGGTTGTTCAGCAGGTCGCGCGCCTGGGCCGAGACCCGGCGGAACCGCTCGATGACGATGTAGACCAGCCCCAGGCCGAACACCACCGACGAGTACCGCATCAGGGTGCTGTCGGCGTAGGTCGGGTTGATGCGGAACACGTAGAGATCGCGAGCACCCACCGCCACGTTGAGCAGCACCGCCAGCGCCACCACCCGATGCGGCACGCTGGCGCCGCGCAGCGCCAGACCCAGGAAGACCGCACCGAACACCAGAAAGGTCAGGCCCAGCGCCGCGTACCAGGTCGTGAGCGCCAGCGGGTGGCCGAAGCCCAGCGCCCAGATCGCCATGGGCCCGCTGACCAGCATCAGGGCCATCAGCCAGTTGGCCATCAGGCGGCCGGCCGGCCGGTTCTCCCAGCGCGCCACGTTCATGCAGAACAGCCCCATGCTCCAGCTCCAGACCGCGAGCGCCACCACCGGCACAACGCCCCACCAGGGCCAGGGCAGCACCGGGTTCTCGATGAGCGCGTCGCCGACCCGGACCGCCCAGAACAGTTCGGCCAGACCGGCGTACAGGTACAGCGGGTCGCGCTGCTGGCGGGCCGTGTTGGACAGATCGGGCTGTGTCACCCAGAGCGAGAGTGAGATCAGCCCGACGATGAGGCTGAAGCCAACCACGATCATGGAGCCCGTCACCCGCCAGCGATAGGACTCGGCGTACTTCGCCGCGACCGACTCTCGCGGCCCGATCCACACGGTGGAGAGCCCGCCACGGCGCCCCACATCGGCGCGGACCCGAACCTTCAGGGTGTTGTTCCGCTCCAGCAGGCCCGCGGGCAGCGGCACCAGCCGAGGCACCTGCGCGTAGTCCGCCCCGTTCCCCTGCTGCATGTCGCCCTCGTGCTGCACCAGCATGTCGTTGAGCCAGACCTCATAGGCGTTGCCCAGCCGGGGCAGGTAGATGCCCCAGGGGCCCAGCGGCTCCTCGGGCAATGTGAAGCTGAGATCGAAGGTCGCCCGGCCGGCACGCCCGGGGTTGTGGCGGTCCCAGTGGTAAGGCAGGGTGAGCTGGCGCTGCTCGGTCTGGCCGTCCACCACCACGGTGGCCTGGGCTTCGCGCAGCTCCAATGCCGGCCGATGCGGCGCTTCTTCATCGTCGGCGTGCAGCGATCCCGTCAGGCCCAGAGCCAGACACAGGCACACCAGCCAGCGCCACCCGATGCGCTCAGTCATGCCGCGGCAACATGCCCATGCGGGTGGCTTCAAACACCGCCTCCATCTTGGAGTGCACCGCCAGCTTGCTGTAAAGGCTCTTGATGTGCGCCTGCACGGTGTGCACGCTCACGCCCTGCAGGTTCGCGATCTCCTGGTACGAGAAGCCCCGGGCGATCAGGCCGAGCACCTCCTGCTCGCGGCGCGACAAGGGCGGGCGTTCGACCGGGCGCGGCGCGGCGGCGGGGGGTGGCACGGCGGCCTGGCGTGCGGCGTACTTGGCCAGCACGCGGCGGGCGATCATGGGCGAGATCGGTGAGCCTCCGGCTTTCATCTCCAGGATGGTCTGGGCGATGTCTTCCGGTGCCGCGTCCTTGTGGATGTAGCCCAGCGCACCGGCCTCGATGCTGGCCAGCACGTTGTCCTCGTCGCCGAACATGGAGATGACCAGGGTCTCGCAGTCGGGGTGGGTCAGGCGGGCCTGCCGAATGACCTCCAGACCGGAACCGTCGGGCAGGCCCAGATCGGTCAACAGCACGTCCACGCCCTCGCCCGGGCGGGCCAGGCAGTCCTTGGCGTGCGCCACCGTGCCAACGCAGCCGGCCAGCGCCAGGGCCGGCGAGCGGGCCACGCAGGACTCGAAAAAACTGCGCATCTCGGGGTCGTCTTCGACGATCAGCACACGCCACATCGGGATCGGTCTCCAGCATCCCGCGGGTTGGACTGATGGGTTGTGCGCGGGGTGCATCGAGCATACCCAGAAAGCGGGAGCCGAACGTGCAAAGCGGCACACAGCGGGGGGAAGGATCGCCTCGAACCCCATGTTCATGGGATGCAATTTGTCGTCGCCAGACCTCCAATGCCGATGCCTGGGGCCAGGGGTCCCCGGCCACGTCCCACGAACACATGGAGATTGCATGCGAAACAACTACAGAGGGTATGCCCTGGCGGGCGCATTGATGCTGGCACTGGCCGGCTGCGGCGGAAGCAGCGTCGGCTCGGGTGCCGGCGGCGGAGGCACCGTCACGCCCCCGACGGGCCTCACCGCCCGCGGCGTGGCCGCCATGGGAGCGGCCTTCACAGGCGCCGTCATCACCGTGGTCGACAGCCGCGGTGTCACGGTGGGGCAGAGCCAGCCCGTCGGCACCGACGGCACCTACAGCATCACGCTGGACGCGGCGGCCGTGGCGCCGTTCGTGCTGGTGGCCAACCGCACCGACGCCAACGGTGCGGTCCAGACGCTGGTCAGCGTGATCCCGTCGGCCAGCGCGACCACCGCCAACATTACACCGATCACCACGCTCATCGCCTCGCGCCTCTCGCCCTCCGGTGACCCGAGCAAGCTGGCCGGCGAACTGGCCGCGGGCAATGCGGTGATCTCGGCGCAGGCCGTGGCCGACACCGTGACCGAGGTGCAGGCCATCCTGGCCCCGCTGCTCACGGCCACCAGCACGACCGCCTTCAATCCACTGACGGGCACGTTCAGCACCGATGGCACCGGCTACGACCGCCTGCTGGATTCGGTCAACATCACCTTCCTGCCAGCCAGCTCGACCACCACCAACATCGAGATCTCGGTCCGGCAGGAAGTGGCCGACGGCCAGCAACCCACCAGCCTGAGCTTCAGCAGCGCCACGGCGAACGTCACGCCCTTGCCCGTGATCGATCCGGCCACGCTCATCGCCGACGGCACCTCCGCGAAGATCACGCAGTTCCTCCAGGCGTTGACCGCCTGCTATGCCCTGCCGGCCAACCAGCGCGCGTCGGCGCCCAACACGGTGCTGGCGCCCGCCTGCCTCGACGTGTTCCACAACGGTGACCCCACGCTCTTCAAGAGCAACGGCGGCACGGTGAGCAGCACCGGCGCCTTCGCCAGCCTCTTCAACCCCAACGCGGTCGGCGTGGTGTTCAGCCAGGGCACCTACGAGTTCACCCGCGACAACGCCGACAAGGACATCGTCGTCGGCTACAAGACCACCGGCCCCGACGGCAGCGAGTCCTACGACAGCTTCGTGTTGCGCACCACCACTGGGGACGGCAAGCTGCGGCTGATCGGCAACCAGTACCGCTTCCCCGGCCGTGTCGCGGCCTACCAGCAGCGGCGCAACTTCATCAGCCTGGGCCAGGAAGCCTACGACTACTTCAGCACCGGCTACGTGCTGGACGTGGCCAACCGCCAGCGCCCGGGCAACCTGGGCCCGGTGTTCAACCGCGTCGTGGTGACCACGCCGACCGGCGCGGTCCTCACCCTGCAACCGAGCGGCAACTCCAGCTTCCTGGGCCTGGTCAAGCCCGGCCCGGTGGTCTCCGGCACCAGCTTCGTGCGCCTGCGCAGCGAGTACGTGGACGGCAGCACCTCGCGCCCCCATCCGCGCAACGTGGACCCCACGCTGTTCTTCGTGGCCGATCCGGACCGCACCGAAGCCAGCCTGGCCGCGGCCAAGTCGCAGGGCAGCTGGCGGTTCGAGTACTACCTCAACTTCGACGACCCGGCCACGCCGCATGACGACACCCTGGTGCCCGAGGTGCAGCACTACAAGAACCGCGCCCGCGCCCTCACCATTGCCGAGCTCCGCACCCAGGGCCTCGCGCAGCTCACGCCGGGCCTGATCGCCGAGATCCAGTCGGGCACCGAGCCGGCCGGCGTGCAGGACGCGGGACAGATCGTGTTCGTCGCTGGCGACCCCGGCGACATCTCCACCGAAGGCGGCGGCAACGGCTGGAGCGTGGGCACGGGCCAGTTGCCTCCCACGCAGATCACGATGTTCGGCCGCTCACCGCGCACGGGCAGCAACGCCAACTTCACCGACTCGGTCGAGGTGCGGTCGTCGGCACGCCAGGCCGTCGTGGCCTGCTCGCAGCAGAGCGTGACGGACGACCACTGCCTCAACGGCGGCCCGACCTTCGCCGAGGGGTCGCGCCTGAGCGGCCTGCACCTCTCCGCCCGCGACGTCGCCGGGCGCGAGTACGCCAACTTCTACGCGCTGTACCAGCTCAACATCGTGCCCTGAAGCACCCGGGCTTTTCTTTCTCTCCAGCCCCGCTTCGGCGGGGCTTTTTTTTGCGCGGTCAGCGCCTCAGCAACGCATCGGCCGTCACCGTCACCAGCTGGCGCATCCGGTCCGCAGACATGGCGGTCGGCCGCTGCCCGCCGAACCGTGAAGCGCCGTAGAGGTGGGTGGCCTTGCGGACCCAGGTGCGCACCGAGTCAGGCGCCTTCGGGAGGCTGTTCCAGTGCTCCCGCACCGACTGACCTTGGCCCCGGGGATGGCCGTGGACGTGCAACGCCCAGCCCAGCGACGCAGCGCTCACCCGCATCGAGGCCATCGGGTGCCGGCGGCTCAGCAGCCACGCCAGCGACAGGGCCAGGCGCATCCCGAGGCGGTAACGCCAGCGCCAGGCGAGAACCAGCAGCAGCGCGGCGAGCAACAGCCACAGCAGATCCATCCAGTCCAGGTCGCTCAACAGGCGGGACACCTTCTGCTCCAGCCGGTCCAGGGCCTGCGCCGTGCCCTCCATGGCGCCCAGCGCCTGGCCCAGCATGTCGCGCTGCCATCCCGGCATGGCCTTGTCGCTCAGGGCGCGACGCATCGCCTGCAAGTCCTGCCCCCAACCGCTGGCCCAGCCGCCGCCCGCTGGCCCCCCTGTCCCTTCGACTGCACCGCCCGCACCTCCACCACCCGGCAGCCGGCCGCTGCCAGGCTGGCTTGTCGTGGGCGTGTTGAACTGGCCCGGGTGGTCGGTCCCTGGCGGCAGGAAGCCGAACCCCTCGATGTCCGGTTGAGGCACGACCGCATGGATCACCAGCGCCACGAGCAGGCACGACACCATGAAACCGCCGTTGAGCAGCACCTTGGTCCAAGGCGGGATCCGGGCCTCTGCGGCGTGGTCCCACGTCAGCGCCAGACCCGCCAGCAGCCAGCAAGGGCCCAGGTAGACCCAGAGCGTCCAGTTCGCGGCCCCATGGGACGCGGACAGAAACGTCACCACGAAGATCGTGGTCAGCGTGAGGTGGAAGTCGCGGCGCGTGTGCATGACCGCCGCCCGCGCGCCAATCACCAGCATGAGCGCCAAAGCCACCCACCGCTCCATGCCGAACATGAGATAGCCCGGAAAGATGGCCAGCGTGGCACCCACGATGCCTTGTACCTTCCAGTGGCGCCGGGCCCCTGCCGGGTTGCCGCCGCCGCGCAGCCAGGCCCCTCCGAAACCGAGCAGGGTCCACACCACCCAGAAGAACCCCTCTGCGGAAAAATGGCCATAGCGGCGATCCAGATACGAGAACGACAGGCCCGCGCACAGGAAGCTCGCGCCTGTCAGCGCCACCACCGTGCGGCTGAGCGGCCCCGTCATGGCGCATCCCCATGGACCCGCCAGCCCGCGGCTTCCAGCACGCCGCGCAGCGCGAGCGCCTGGGTCTGATCCTGCAAGCCGGCCTGCCGCCGCTGAGCGACGAACACCACGACCTGCACGCCGTGCAGGCGCGTGCGATCCAGCATGGCCAGCAACGGTCCGGCCGCCGTCGCCGCGCTCACCACCAGCGCCACCTGTTCGCCCGGCCGGGCGTCGGCCGCCACCCGCGCCAACAGGCGGGGCAAGGCCGTGCTGCCTGCCCTGACGCAAGCCAGGGCCTGCAGCAGCGAGGCGGTCTGCGGCACCGGCTCCGGCTGGTCCGGGACGTAGGTGAAGGTCTGCACGCCTTGCTGCACACTGCCCAGCACCAGGCCCGCCGCGCGCCGGATGGCCTGCTCGCCCGCGCTCCCGGCATCGCCCAGTTCCGCCTGCGCCGGCCGATCCACCACCACGCGCAATCGCTGCACGCCCGGTTGCTGGAAGTGCTGGATGATGAGTTCCCCGGCGCGGGCAGACGCGCCCCAGCTGACCCGCCCGACCGGCTCGCCCTGCGTGTACGGCCGAAGGACGCCGGGCTCCAGCGACTGGCCCAGCCGCCGCGTGCTCAGCTCGCCTCGGTGGTCTTCGGTCACGTCCCAGGCCAGCGGCCAATGGGTCTCCAGCGGCCGCGGCAGCACCAGGACCCGCAGGTCGGGGCGGGCCAGCGTATGGGTGGCCTGCATCAGCCCAAGCGGAAAGCCACAGGTCAGGCGCGCGGCCGTGAGCACGTACTCGCCCCGGCAATCGAGGGTCATGCGGTGCGAGAGGTCGGCGGTCTGCCCCTGGCGGATCACGCCGATGGTCTCGCGCAGCACGGTGGTGCGGCCGGAACACGTCCATTCAGTCTGCACGTCCACCATGAAGGCGGGCCAGCGGGAGGCTTTCTCGACCAGGATGCCCAGGGCCAGCGGCGCGCCTTCGGTGACCTCGATCTGCCGCCCGGCTTCGAGCGTCATGCGCAAGCTGCGCAGCGACAGCCAGGGAAGAACATAGCCCAGCGCGCACAGCGTGGCCATGAACAGGAACATGCGGTAGAGCATGCCGTCGTGCCGGTTGAGCGCCGCCACCAGCAGCACGGCGCTCAAACCGATCAGGACGCGCGACTTCGACAGCCAGCGTTCCATCGCACGCTCACTTCGGCGTGCGCTGGCCGGCCAGGATCTCCGCGATGACCGAAGCGGCCGAGCGGTCCGAGATGCCCTGCGACTTCAGGATCACCCGATGCGCCAGCACCGGCTCGGCGATCTCGCGCACCACGGCCGGGTCCACGTAGTCGAGACCCCGGATGCAGCTCAGCGCCCGCGCCATGCGCGCCAGGCCCAGCGTGCCGCGCGGGCTGGCGCCGAACTGGATGGCGGCGTGCTGCCGCGTGGCGACCACGATGGCCGTCATGAAGGCCGCCACCTCGTCCGTGATGGTCACCTTGCGCGAGGCTTCGACCAGCGTCGCGAAGCTCGCCGGGTCGCAGACCGCGCGCAGGCTGTTGATCGGGTGCGCGAACTGCTGCGCACCGATCAGGCTGGTTTCGGTGGCGGCGTCCGGATAGCCCAGCGACAGGCGGATCAGGAAACGGTCCAGCTGGGCTTCCGGCAAGGGGTAGGTGCCCGCCATGTCGATGGGGTTCTGCGTCGCGAGCACCGTGAACGGCGCGGGCAGCGCGAAGGTGCGGCCGTCGAGCGAGATCTGCCCTTCTTCCATGCACTCCAGCAAGGCCGACTGGGCGCGGGGGTTGGCGCGGTTGATTTCGTCCGCCAGCACGATGTGGGAGAACGCGGGCCCCGGGCGCACCACGAAGCTGCCGTCCTTGGGGTTGTAGACCGGCCCGCCGACGATGTCCGACGGCATCAGGTCGGCGGTGAACTGGATGCGCTTGAACGTGAGACCGAGGGACACGGCCAGCGCGCGCGCCAGCATGGTCTTGCCCAGGCCGGGCACGTCTTCGATCAGCAGATGCCCGCCGGCCACCACGGTTGCCAGCGCAAGCTCCACCTGCCGGTGCTTGCCTCGAAGAACGGTTTCGATGTTGCGAACGATGTCGCGGGCGACGTGGTTTCCCGGTGATGGCATTTCTTGCGGCTCCCTGATCCTCGACACACCGCCCCTCGAAGGAACGGCTCCCGCCCAGGACTGTAGCCGCAACCACCGAGCGGCCCCGTGCGCTTCATCACGAAACGACAACGCCCCGCAAGCGGGGCGTTTTTCCAGAGCGCGAACAGCCGATCAGCTGAACAGCTCCTTCGGCACGTTGCCGCCGTTGGCGGCGATGTGGGCCAGCACGTTCTTGTGCAGCCACATGTTCATCTTGGCCGAATCGCCCATCAGCTCATCGGGGCAATACAGCTCCTTGGCGAGCGCCTTGCGTGCGTCGAGGCTGCTGTCGAGGTCCAGCAGCTTGAGCAGGTCGACGATGGAGGTTTTCCAGTTCAGCTTCTGCGAGTTGGCGGCCGCCTTCTTCTCCATCAGGGCCATCACGTCGACCATGGTGATCGAAGCGACGGCGGGGGCGGCGGCCGGGGC
>NZ_JBWKZH010000041.1:0-53492 GCF_059424305.1 Hydrogenophaga sp. GW456-12-10-14-TSB4
ACCCACCGATCACCCCGACCCCCAGCGGCGCATCTGGATCGCCACCACCGCGGCCATGGGCGGCGCGGCGGCGGTGGCCACGGCGTTTCCTTTCGTCGCGTCGTTCGCACCCAGCGAGCGGGCCAAGGCGGCCGGCGGGCCGGTGCAGTTCGACGTGTCGAATCTGCCGCCCGGCGCGACCGCGATCGTCGAGTGGCGGGGCAAACCGGTGTGGGTGGTCCATCGCACGCCGGAGATGGTGGCGGCGCTGCAAGGCCACGACGCCGAACTGGCCGACCCGGCGTCGAGCCGCGACCAGCAGCCGGCCTACGCCCGCAACGCGGCCCGTTCGATCAAGCCCGAGTTCTTCGTCGCCGTGGGCATCTGCACGCACCTGGGCTGCTCGCCCACCTCGGTGCCGGCCGGCACCGGCAACCCGGGCTTGCCGGCGGACTGGCCGGGCGGCTTCTTCTGTCCCTGCCACGGCTCGACCTTCGATGGCGCCGGGCGGGTGTTCAAGAACAAGCCTGCCCCGAGCAACCTCGAGGTGCCGCCGCACCGGTATGCGAGCGCCACGGAGCTGGTGATCGGTGACGACGCCACGCCCGCGTGAATCAGAACAGCGTCTCGACCTCGCTGGCCAGGCGGTATCCCGCCCCCCGTTCGGTGAGGATCAACCGCGGGTTGGTGGGGTCGGACTCGACCTTGAGGCGCAGGCGGCGAATCTGCACATCGATCGTGCGGTCGTAGACCTCGGCCTCGTGCAGGCGCGACATGGACAGCAGCTGGTCGCGGCTCAGGACGCGCTGGGGCGCCCGGCACAGCGCATTGAGCAGGCTGAATTCCCCATTGGACAGCTCCACCGATCCGCCCGCCGGCGACACCAGGCGGCGCGTGCGCAGGTTCAGCTCCCAGCCCGAGAAGCGGTAGGCCCGCCGCGTGTTGTCGCGCTCGGGCAAGGTGGCCTGTACCTGGTAGCGGCGCAGCACCGCCCGCACGCGGGCGAGCAGCTCGCGCGGGCTGAAAGGCTTGGTGACGTAGTCGTCGGCGCCCAGTTCCAGGCCCATGACGCGATCGGCCTCTTCGCTGCGGCCGGTCAGCAGCACGATGGGCACCGTGGCCCGCTCGCGCAAGGCGCGCGCGAGGTGCATGCCGTCTTCGCCGGGCAATCTGAGGTCCAGCAGCACGAGGTCGATGGCCTCCTGATCGAACAGCGCGAACATCTCCGCGCCCGAGCCACCGGCGCTCACGCGCATGTCGTTCTTGCCGAGGTACTCGACCACCAGATCACGCACATCGGCATCGTCGTCGATCACGAGAATGTGGGGGACGTGGGCGGTGCTCATCGTGGGCCATGGTAGCGCAGGCCATCCCGCGGGCATACTGGATGCCGACGCGAAACCCCCGGTTGAAACCCTTGAACACCGACACCTCACCCCGCCCGCCGGTCGCCTGGGTTCCGTGGCTGTTCGCCCTGGCGCTGTGGTTGCTGCTGGTGGTGATCACCTCGCTGGCGCTCTGGCAGTTGCACCGCACCGCGCTGGAGAGCCAGGGGCGCGAGATGAAGCTGCTGTCGCTGGCCCTGACCGATGAGCTCGATCGTGGCCTGCGGGGCGCCGAAGAGGGCTTGCAGGCCCTGGGCCTGGAGCTCGGGCAGCGCCGGCTGACCGCGTCGGACAGCGACACGGTCCAGGCGCTGCAGACGCGCGTCGCCTTGATGCCGCTGGTGACCTCGCTGTGGCTGCTGGGCGAAGACCGCGGGCCGATCGCCGCGTCCGACACCCTGCCCCCGCCGGACCTGCAGACCTTCCTGCCGCGGCTGGAGTCGCTCGCCGTGGGCGCCATCGCGCTGAGCAAGCCCTTTGCGCAGAACGGCGATGCCCAGCCGCACGTCGCACTGGCGTACCGCGTGGGCGCCGTGCGCGGCCACCCGGGCGGCTGGATCATCGCCGCCATGCCGGCGAACCACCTGCTGGGGGCTTTCGGCGTGGCCCTGCCCGCGGCCGATGCGCGCATGGCCATCTTTCGCCGCGACGGCGTCAGGCTCGCCGCGGTCAACGTCGGGCTCCTCGGCGCCGACGAAGCCGCACTGGCCGCAAAGCCGCGCCTCGGCATGCGGCGCTTCAGCGACGGCAGCGACAACCTGGTGGCATCGCACCGCGTGGCGCGCTACGGCCTCGAGGTGGTGCTGTCGCGCGAACTCGGGGCGGTGCTGGAAGGCTGGCGAGGTGCATTGAAGTTGTCGGTCGTTGCGTTGGGCTTCCTGCTGGTCACCCTGGTCGCCGCCGTGTACATCGTGACGCGGTCCGAGCGGCAGCGGCTGGCGGCCCAACAGGCCCTGCAGGTGCAACTGGCCCGCACCAGCCGGCTGGAAGCCCTGGGCGCGCTGGCCGGCGGCGTGTCGCACGACTTCAACAATGTGCTGGCCGGGATCGTCGGGTACGGCGAAATGGCCCAGGACGCCGCCGTGCCCGGCAGTGCCCAGGCCCGGCACCTGGGCAAGGTGCTGCAGGCGGCCGAGCGCGGCCAGTCGTTGATCGAGCGCATCCTGTCGTTCAGCCGCGGTGGCGCGCGCGCCTCGACCGTCTTCGAGCTGGAGCCCGTCGTCGAAGAGGTGCTGACGCTGATGACCGCATCGCTGCGCCCGGGCGTGGTGCTGGAGCGCGTGTTCGGCGCTCCCGGCGCGCGGCTGCGCGGCGACGCGACACAGGTCTTCGAGGCGGTCATGAACCTGTGCACCAACGCCGTGCAGGCCATGCCCGAGGGCGGCATGCTCAGCGTCCAGCTCGAACGCAGGCAGGTCACCGCGCCCCAGGTGCTGTCCCACTCGCCGCTGCCCGCCGGCCGCTACCTGGTGCTGAGCGTGGCCGACCAGGGGGTGGGCATCACGCCCGAGGTCATGGAGCACCTGTTCGAGCCCTTCTTCACCGCGCGCAGCACGCAGTCGGGCACGGGGCTGGGTCTGGCGGTGGTGTTCGGTGTGGTGGCGGAGTTCGGCGGCGGCATCGACGTCGACAGCCGGCCGGGCCAGGGCGCCCGCTTCACCTTGTACCTGCCCGAGTGCACCGATGAGCTTCCCGCGGCGGAGAAGGCGGTGCCGACGGCGCCCGGTGGTGCCGGCCAGTGCGTGCTGGTGGTCGATGACGAGCCGGCGCTGCTGGCGCTGGCCCAGGAGCTGCTGACCGGCCTGGGCTACGCGCCGGTGGGCTTTGCCGATGCCGGCGCGGCGCTGCAGGCGGTGGCCGAGGCGCCCGGGCGGTTTGCCGCCGTGATCACCGATGAGCGGATGCCCGGCCTGAGCGGCACCGAACTCGCCGGTGCCTTGCGTGCGCAGAGCTTGGACCTGCCGGTGGTGCTGGTGAGCGGCTACGGTGGCGCACAGCTGGCCCGCCGAGCCGGCGACGCCGGCGTTGACCGGGTGTTGACGAAGCCGCTGCGGCGCGACGAACTGGCGCGTGCCCTGGCCGAGCTGATCCCCTGAGCCAACGCCCGGCCCTCCGTTTGTGTCAGATGGCACACAAGGGCCGCGCGCGCGAAACATGGCGCGGCGACGCACGGCAGAAGATGCGCCCATGACGGACGCGCCCACCCCGTCGCGGCTGCTGATTCGCACCATCGCCGACGACGACAACGATCGCTGGACCCTGCCGGTCCTGTGGCGGCGCGCGCTGGCGCGTGTGCGGGGTGTTCCGGGCGGCGAGCCCGCCCCGCCCACGCTGGAAATCTTCGATCTGCCGGGGCACCGCCTGCTCAGCCTCACCCATGCGGGGGTCGTGGTCGATCTGGTGCTGCCCGCAGGCACCTACCACGTCACCACGCAGAACGGCGAGCACCGCCGCAGCTACACGGTGGTGCTGGAGCGGGACGCCACCACCGAACTCAAGCTGTTCGCGAGGCCGGCTACTCCGGCTTGACGTCGATGGCCTTGATCACCGGCCGCCAGAGTTCCACGTCGGCCTGGATGCGGCGCGCGAAGTCCTTCGGCGTCTGCTGGCCGGTCTGCGGAATGAGGCCGGCCTTGGCCATGCGCGCCAGCACCGCTTCGTCGCTGAACATCTTGGCCACGGCGCCCGCGAGGCGGTCGGCGATCGGGGCGGGCAAACCGGCCGGCGCGAGCAGGCCGTTCCAGGTTTCGGTCTGGAAACCGGGGAACAGCGAGGCGATGGTGGGCACGCCCGGCAGCATGGCCACCGGCTGCGGGCTGGTCACGCCGAGCAGGCGCAGGCGGTCGCCCTGCAGGTAGGGCAGGGTCTCCGAGATGTTGGCCGTGTAGACCTCGGTCATGCCCGCGATGGTGTCGGCGATGGCCGCCGCGCCGCCCTTGTAGGGCACCATCACCGCATCGATGCCCGCGCGTTTCAGGAACGCCGCGCCCGCGAGGAAGGACATGGAGCCGGTGCCCGCGTGCGCCATCAGCAGCTTGCCCGGGTTCGCACGGCCATGGTCCACCAGGTCCTTCAAGGTCTTGTGCGGCGAGGCGGCCGGCACCACCACGACCTGGGGATTGCCGGCCACGTTGGCGATGGGCAGGAAGTCCTTGAACGGGTCGTAGCGGATCTTGTAGAGGAAGGGCGCGAGCGAGATCTGGGCGATGGAGGCGAGGAACACCGAGTAGCCGTCGGCCGGCAGCTTGGCCGCGTGCATGGAGGCGATGGTGCCGCCCGCGCCGGCGCGGTTGTCCACCACCACCGGCACGCCGAGCGCGCGGTTCAGGTAGTCCGCCGTCATGCGGGCGACGAAGTCGGTGTTGCCGCCCGCCGGGTAGGGCACCACCATGTTGATGGGGCGCTCGGGCCAGCCGGCCTGGGCGCGCGCCGCGCCGGTGGCGGCCAGGCCCAGGCCGCCCAGGGTGGGCAGCAGCAGGGTGCGCTGTACGAAGGAACGTCGTTTCATGGCAAGTCCTTTCGGGGCATGGATGGGGAAGGCGTTCAGGCCAGGGCGGCGGCCGCTTCGCGCACGGCCTTGGCCTGACGGCCGAAGCCCTTCTGGCCGATCACTTGGTCGTTGAGGTAGACGGTGGTGCCGCGCACGATGGTGCGCACCGGTTTGGCCTTGAGCTTGCGGCCGGCGTAGGGGCTCCAGCCGATCATGCTGAGCACGTCTTCATCGCGCACCTCGTACTCGCGGTTCAGGTCGACCAGCACCAGGTCCGCGTCCGCGCCGACCTTCAGGGCGCCTTTGTTCGCGAGCTTGAACAGCTCGGCCGGTTTGGCGCTGCAGGCCTCGACCACGCGCTCCAGGCTGATCTTGCCTTCCAGCGCGGCGGTCATGAACATGCTGTAGTAGAACTGGGTCGAGGGCGTGCCGGTGTGGGCCTTCCAGCCGTCCGTCCAGCCGATTTCCTTCTCTTCGCGCGTGTGCGGCGCGTGGTCGGTCGCGACGATGTCGATGGTGCCGTCGCGCAGGCCTTCCCACAGGCCGGGCACGTTCTTCTCGGGCACCCAGTACGAGAGCGCGTAGGAGCCCAGGCGCTGGATGGCCGACCATTCGCAGCCCAGGAACAGCGCCCAGGGGTTGATCTCGCAGGTCACCTTCTGGCCGGCCGCCTTGGCCTGGCGGATCAGTTCCACGCTGCCGGCGGTCTGGGTGTGCAGGATGTGCAGGTGGCAGCCCGAAGCGCGCTGCAGGCGCAGCAGCGTCGCGATGGCGGTTTCCCAGATCACGCCGTCGTGCGCGGCATAGGCCTTGGCGTAGGCCAGGGCGTCGCGCTCGCCGCGGTCCCAGAACTTCTGCTCGATCACGTCCATCAGCGCCTGGTCGTGCGGGTGCACCATCAGCGGCACGTTCAGCTCGGCGCAGCGCTGCATGATCTCCAGGATCTTGCCGTGGTCGTGCACGCCGATGCCGGGCATGTGCGGGTAGTCGCGCCCGGTGTCGACGACCATGAAGATCTTGAATGCGGCGATGCCGGTGTCCGCCATGCCGGGCATCTCTTCGCTGATGGTGGGCGCGGGGTTGAAATTCCAGTCCACGACCGCGTCGCTGCGGTAGATGTCGTACTGGCGCTCCAGCAGCTCCAGCGAGTTCGGCGGCGGCTGCACGTTGGGCATGGCCACGCTGGTGGTCACGCCGCCGGCCGCGCACTGCAGCGTGGAGGTGTGGATCGTGTCCTTGTACTCGAAGCCCGGCAGCGAGCCCTGGCGGTGGTGCGAGTGCATGTCGATGGCGCCGGGCACGACGGCCAGGCCGTCGGCCTCGATGACCTCGCGGGCCTCGGGTTCGGACCCGACGTCGTAGATGCCGGCGATGCGGCCGCCCTGGATGCCGATCGAGGCGACGCGGCGCCCTTGCGGTGTGACGATCAGCCCGTGGCGGATCAATGTGTCCATGCAATGTTCTCCTTGTGAGCGAGGGGGGTGGTGGAAGAGGGGATGGGGCTGGGCGCGCGGCCGCGGATCACGTCGAAGATGTGTTCGACGAAGGCACGGTCGAGCCCGCGGGTGATGAAGACCAGCCGCGAACGCCGGTCCTCGTAGGGCCATTCGGCCAGCGGTGCGGGCGGATGGAACAGGCGTTGCACCGCGTGCACGACGATGGGCCGGGCCTCGCCGGCGATGTTCAGGATGCCCTTGACGCGCAGCAGGTCGTCGCCGTGCGCGAGCACCAGCGCGTCGAGCCAGGCGGCGAGTTCCTGCCAGGCCAGGGGTTCGTCGTACACGAGCGAGAAGGTCTCGATGCCCTCGGTGTGGTGCGGCGAGGCCGCCGCGCCGATCGGGCGGTAGCGCGCGGGCTGGTCGGCGTGGGCCTCGGCGTTGAGCCAGCGCCGCACCGCGGGGATTGGCGTCGCGGCGGCGTACACGTCGAGTTCGGTGAGCACCTCCAGGCAGGGCACCTGGGTCGGCGTGGCCCAGCTCACCGTGGCGCCCGGGTTGAGCGCCTGCAGCCGCTGCTGCAGCGCCTGGGCCTGCGGCGGGTCGGCCAGGTCCATCTTGGTGACGATGAGCTGGTCCGCGACGGCCACCTGCTTGGTGGCTTCCTCGAAGCCGTCCAGCGTGGTGGCGCCGTTGACCCCGTCCACCGTGGTGATCACCTGGGCCAGGCGGTAGCCGTTGGAGACCGGGAAGGTCATGAGGGCCTGCAGCACCGGGCCGGGGTCGGCCATGCCGGTGGTCTCGATCACGACGCGGTCGAAGGCGCGCACCAGGCCCCGGCTGCGCTTGTCCAGCAGCTCGCGCAGGGTCTCGACCAGATCGCCCTGCACGCTGCAGCACAGGCAACCCGTGCTCAGCTCGATGGTGTTGTCGTTGCTGCTGGCGATCAGGTTGTGGTCGATGCCGATGTCGCCGAATTCGTTGACCACCACCGCCGCGTTTGCCAGCGCGGGCTCGCGCAGCCAGCGGTTGAGCAGGCTGGTCTTGCCGCTGCCCAGAAAGCCGGTCAGCAAGGCGACCGGCAAGCGCACACGATCGGAACTCATAATGGCTCTCCTTGGTGAAAATCGCACCTGCTTGTGGTGCATCATTTTTCGCAACAAGTGCGAATAGTATCAAAATGGAAGCAAATGCGAAACAAGTTCGTTCGGGCGAGGGTGCGGGCATCCGCACGCGCAACCGGACGCTGCACATCCTTCAGCTGTTCGAGCGGCGCACGCTGTGGACCGTGGAGGCGATCGCCGCCGAGATGGGCGTGTCCATCAGTTCCGCCTACCGGGACGTCAAGGAGCTGAGCAATCTGGGTTTTCTGGCGCCGTCGACGCGCTCCGAGTACATGCTTGGCCCGGCCTTCATCCGCTACGACCTGCTGATGCGCCAGGGCGACCCGCTGGTGAAGGCCGCGTCGGGGCCGATGCGCGAACTGCTGGCGCGCACCACGCAGCACGCGGTGGTGTTGATCAGCCGCCGTTTCCGCGACCAGGTGATGTGCGTGCACCAGGAGAAGGGCAGCGACCACCCGCCCTCGTCCACCTACGAGCGCGGCGTGGCCTTGCCCATGTTCAAGGGCGCGACGTCCAAGGCGATCCTGGCGAACCTCGGCGACCGCGCGCTCAAGCAGCTCTACCTCAACCACGAGCAGGAGATCCGCGAGTCCGCCGGCCTGGCGGGCTGGAAGGACTTTGCCAAACAGATGAAGGCGATCCGCGAGACCGGCTTTGCCTGCACCGATTCGGAGGTGGCCCAGGGCCGGGTGGGCATCGCAGCCCCGGTGTTCGGCGACGGCCAGGTGGTGGCGGGCGTGAGCCTGGTGTTCGAGCTCGCGCGCTACGACGAGGCGGGCTTCGCGGCCGAGGTGAGGCGCTGCGCACAGGCGATTTCGGCGGCGCTGGAAACCGCCGCCTGAGAGCCCGCGTTCACCGGCGGTTAAGACCTCTTGAGAAGGCTTCGCTGGCGGGCGCCGACATCGCTGCCTAGACTTGCCCGCAGCGAAACACCACGAGGTTGGCGACGATGACACTGAAACATGCACTGGCGGTGAGCATGACCGCGATCGCGGTCCTGACCGCCCCGGCGGCCCAGGCCCAGGCCCCCGGCTACCCGAACCAGACCATCAAGCTGCTCGTCGGCTGGACGGCGGGCGGCGCCACCGACCTGCTGGCGCGCCACCTGGCCGCGCACATGGCCAAGCAGCTGGAACAGCCGGTGGTGGTGGACAACCGCGCGGGCGCCGTGGGCACCATTGCCCACAGCGAAGCCAGCCGCGCGAAGCCGGACGGCTACACCCTCATCCTGGCCACCAACAGCACCTACGCGATCGCGCCGCACCTGATCAAGCCGCTGCCCTACGGGCCCGATGCGCTCGCGCCGATCTCGCTGGTCGGCACCAGCCCGCTGATCCTCACCGTCAAGCCCGCGCTCAACGTGCAGAGCGTCAAGGACGTGATCGCGCTCGCGCGGCAGCAACCCGGCCGGCTGAACTACTCGTCGGGCGGCAACGGTGCCACCAGCCACCTGGCCAGCGAGCTGTTCAAGGACCTGACGCGCACCTCCATCACGCACATCCCCTACAAGGGCGGTGGCCCGGCCACGCTGGCGGTGGCCTCCGGTGAGGTCGACCTGGGCTTTGTCGACATCGGCGTGGCCGTGCCGCTGATCCGCGCCGGCCGCCTGAAGGCGGTGGCCGTGTCGGGCAGCGCGCGCAGCCCGATCCTGCCCCAGGTGCCCACCGTCGAAGAAGCGGGCGTGCCGCGCTTCGAGTCGGCCACCAAGTTCGCCCTGTTCGCGCCGGCCGGCACCCCGCCGGCCGTCATCGAGCGCCTGGCCGAGGCGGTGCGCAGCGTCCAGAAGAACGAGGAACTGAAGGACCGGCTGCGCCAGCAAGGCATCGAGCTGGTGGCCACCGGACCGGCGGAACTGCGCAAGGACGCGGCCGACGATCTGGCGCGGTGGGGCCGGCTGATCAGCGAGCGCAAGCTCTCGCTGGACTGATGCGCCGCATGACGCCGCGCATCGCCATCGTGGGCGCGGGGCCGATCGGCTGCGCCGCCGCCGCCTTTCTCGTGCGGGACGGCATCGCGCCGGCCCTGTGGTCGCCCACCGGGCGCCGGGTGCGGCGCCACGCAGACCGCGCCAGCTTCACCTGCTCGGGGGCCGTCAGCGGCGAGGTCGAGGTCGAATGGCTCGCCTCGCCGGACCGGCTCGCCGAGTTCGACGCGGTGCTGGTCTGCCTGCCGGCCGACGCCTATGCCGCGGTGCTCGGGCCGCTGAATGCGCGCTGGCGACCCGGCCAGCACGTGATCGTGAGCGGGGCCCTGTCGCTGGCGCCGCTGTGGATCGCCGCGGCGGCCGACGGCGTGCAGGTCAGCGGCTGGGGCACCACGCTCACGACCACGCACTTCCAGCCCGACGGCAGCCTGCACATCAATCCGCTGCGCAGCCGCATCGACATGGCCACGGTGGGTCCCCTGGAGCCGTCGGAGGCGCGGCAGATGTGCGCGGAGCTGTTCGGGGACCGCTTCGTCGCCGCGGACAACCTGCTGACGCCCACGCTGGCGAACATCAACCCGATCGCGCACGCGGCCGAGGTGATCCCGAACCTGACGCGCATGGAGGCCGGCGAAGCCTGGTCGCTGTTCGGTCACTTCACGGCGGTGGTGGGCCGCATGGCCGAGGCGCTGGACGTCGAGCGCCGCGCGGTGGCGCAGGGCTTCGGGCTCGAAGTGCCCTCGCTGCGGCAGCACTACGCGCGCTCCTACCACTTGCCTGAGGGGCCGCTGCACACCATGGCGGCCGCGATCACCGCCAACGGCATGAGCCCGAACGGGCCGGCCTCGCTGCAGCACCGCTACGTGCTGGAAGACGCGCCGTTCGGACTGGCCTTTCTGGAGGCGCTCGGGCGCGCCGCCGGGGTCCACACGCCGGTGCTCTCGGCCTGCCTCAGCCTGCTGGCGGTGGCCTACGGGCGCGACTTCCGCGCCGACAACTTCCTGCTCGACGCGCTGGACGTCGCGGGCGGCGGCGCCGAGGCGCTGCTCAACCGCTGCGCGGCGGCGGCCAGCCCGGCCAACTGAGCCCCCCGGCCGCTGCCGCTGCGGCGGTGGACCATGGCGATGGGCACGGGCGGCGGCAGGCTCTCCATCGGTAGCTCCACCAGGCTGCCGCGCTGCAGCCGTTCGGTCAGTGTGCCCTGGGCCGCCAGCGTGAGGCCCAGGTTCTGCTCCGCCAGCGCCAGGTGGGTGATCGCGCTCATGGTCTCGATGAACGGGATGAGCGCGGGCAGCCCCTGCTCACGCAGCGTGTGCTCCAGCATCATGCGCGAGTTGGTCGGCCTGGGCGGCAGGATCCAGGGGGCTTGCGCCACCTCGGCCCAGCGCAGGCGCGGGCTATGGGCGCTGCGCTGCGCGGCCAGGGCATGGTGCGGTGAGCAGACCACGCGCCATTGCTCCAGCCCGATGTGCTCGATGGTGAAGCCCTGGGCCGACAGGCTGCCGAGCTCCGAGGGTGTGTCCATGGTGATGAGCGCGTCCACCTCGCCCGCCTCCAGCTGGCGCGAGATGTCGGCCAGCCGCCCTTCGAGCAGCAGCACGCCGGGCAGTTCGCCCTGTGCCGCGAGCGCCGACAGGATGCGCGGCAGCACGGTCCAGGTCAGGAACGGCGTGGCGCCGATCTTCAGCCGCTCGTGCAGGGGGCGCAGCGGCGCGGCCAGTTCGTCGGAGAGCTGCTCCATCTCCGCGAGGAGCACGCGCCCGCGTTGCACCACCAGCGTGCCGGCCACGGTCGGCACGACGCCGCGCGGCAGGCGGTGAAACAGCGGCTGCTCGAACAGCGCCTCCACGTCCTTGAGGCCCTTGCTGACCGCGGCCGTGGTCATGTGAAGTCGCTGCGCCGCGGCCCGCATGTTGCCGGTGTCGGCCAGCGTGCTGAGCAGCTCCAGCTGGCGAAAGCGCAGCGCGGCCATGAGCCGCTGCGATGGGTTCCTCACTCGATGCCTTTCGTGGGCCCTGCGGGCGAGGGCGAAAGGCCAGCATACCGCCATGGAAAAAGCCGATGGCCGCCGTGGAGTTCACCTCCATCGGCGGCCATCGGCCAGGGGGTCCTGTCGTCCGCCTTGGTGGCGGACTCAGGAGGACGGCTTAGCCGCCGTTGGCGCGGCGCGACTGGACCAGCTCGGCGCGGACTTCGTCGCGGCTCTTGCCAGCCAGCACGGGCTGGGCTTCGTACTGGGCGGGGAACAGTTCGTTGGCCTTGGCACCGGTGGCGCCGTCGGCCACGATGTCACCCGTGCGGATGGCTTCGGCCAGCTCGGCCTTCACTTCAGCGCGGGTCTTGCCCACGGCGACGGTGTTGGCCGACTTGTCAGCGCGGGCAGCGGCGTACTGGGCGGGGGCCAGTTCGTTGGCCTTGGCGCCGGTGGCGCCGTCGGCCACGATGTCGCCCGTGCGGATCGCTTCGGCCAGCTCGGCCTTCACTTCGGCGCGGGTCTTGCCTTGCACAGCCACAGGCTGGGCGTACTGGGCGGGGAACACCTGGTTGAACTTGGCACCGGTCTGGCCGTCGGCGACCAGGTCACCGCTGCGCTGGGCGGCGATCACTTCGGCGCGAACCTGTTCGCGGGTCTTGGCGACGGAGGCGTCGGCGGCCAGGGCGTGGCCGGCAACGAGGGTGGAGAGAGCGATGGCAACAACAGACAGCTTTTTCATGACAGTTCCTTAAGAGGGTTGAACATGCCGGTCGGTCCGTTGTGCGGTCTGACCGGCTTCGATGCCTCTGCGGAGGGGTTTGCGTGCATCGATGGGATGAACTGTAAAGTTTCTGATCCTGAAGAAAAACAGCATTCAAACCACTATTGCATTGCTGAAATAGAAACAATGAGGGCAAATTTACCCGGGAAAACCCTGTAAATTGGGTTTCCATGGACCGTCTGACCTCAATGCGTGTTTTTCAGAAAGTGACCGACGAAGGGGGCTTCGCGGCCGCGGCGCGCGCCATGGACCTGTCGCCCGCCGTGGTCACCCGGCTGGTGGCCGACCTCGAAGACCACCTGGGCACCCGCCTGCTGCACCGCACGACCCGCCGCGTCTCGCTCACCGACGCGGGCGAGAACTACCTCGACCGGGTGCGCCTGATCCTGCAGGACCTGGAAGAAGCGAATGCCCTGGTGAGCTCGCAGACCAGCGAGCTCGCGGGCGTGCTGCGCCTGCTGGCGCCGCCCGTGCTCGCCACCCACGTGCTCGCGCCCCTGGTCAGCGGTTTCCGGCAGGCCTATCCCAAGATCCTGCTCGACATCGATGTGGACTCGCCCCGCGAGCCGCCCATCCAGGACTACGACATCACGCTCATGGGCGCGCAGACCTCGTTCGATGCCAACGTGATCGCGCGCAAGGTGCTCTCCAGCATCACCGTGTTGCTGGCTTCGCCCAAGTACCTCCGGCGCCGGGGAACGCCCCAGCGCCCCGAAGACCTGGCGCAGCACGACTGCCTGCGCTTCAAGCCCGTGACGAACCGCGGTCGCCACTGGCGCCTGCTGCACGAAACGGACGACTCGCGGTTCGTCGACGTCGAGGTGCAGCCCGTGCTGTGGGTCAACCACCCCGACACCCTGATGCACGCCGCGCTCGACGGTGCTGGCATCGGTGCCAGCGCCATCGGTCTGGCTGCGCCCTACCTGGAAAGCGGTGAGCTGGTGCGCGTGCTCAACCCCTGGATCACCGACCGCCTCACCATGTACGCGGCCCTGCCCAGCCGCAAGTTCATGCCGCGCCGCACCGAGGTGTTTCTGGACTACCTGATCGAGCAGACCCGCGCGCGCGTGGGCAGCGCGCTGAGCACCTGCAGCTAGAGCGACAGCCGCTTGAAGAGGCGCTCAGGAATCGACTTGATGATGGCCATCACGCCCCACCAGTACCAGGGCGCGTAAACGACATCGCGTCGCTTGGCGATGCCGCGAAGAATCTGCTGGGCGATGACATCGGGCGAACTCCACAGCGGCCCCTTCTTGTCAAATGCGGCCGTCATCGGGGTGTCCACAAACCCCGGCTTGATCGTCAAGACCTGGACGCCCGCCTTGTGCAATCGGTTGCGCATGCCTTGCAGGAAGGTCGCCACGGCACTTTTCGCGGTGCCGTACACGTAGTTGGACTGCCGGCCGCGATCGCCGGCCACCGAACCGAGGACGACGAGGGAGCCCTGCTTCTGTGCTTCAAACCGGTTGGCCAGATGCGTGAGCAAGGAGATGACGCTGATGGCGTTGGTGTTCAGTTCCTGGAGCGCGGCCTGGAAATCCTGCTCACAGGCTTTTTGATCTCCCAGGGTGCCGTGGGCAATCAGGGCCACGTCGAGCCCCCCGAGTGCGCCTGCGGCAGTGTCGATCACGGCGGCGTGCTGGGCAAAGTCGTTCACGTCCAGCACCGCATACTGGACCGCCCGGGCGCCGCGCACCTTCAGGTCGCCCGCGATCTCGTGCAGACGGTCGATGTCGCGCCCGACGAGGTAGAGCTCATGCCCCTCGCTTGCCCAGCGACGCGCGGCCGCTTTCGCGATGGCTGAAGTCGCACCGATGATCAAAATTCTCGTCATGATTTCTTGGGTAGGGATGAATGGGAAGGGCGTGCCTGTGCGCAGCGCTTATGCCAGGCCCAGTCGGCGGGACTGGGTCGAGCTGAATTTGCCGTGGGCATGCCAGCGCGCACGCACCTCCTCGAACGCCTGCCACCGTGGGTAACCCGCCTTGAACATGGCTTCGCTCATCCGCGCATCCTTGGCGAGATACAGGCGCCCGCCATGCGCTGCAACGATGCCGTCCAACACGTCAAGCAGTTCAAATGTGGCGGCCTCCGCCTTGAAATCCACGGCCAATGAATAACCCTTCAGGGGGAAACTCAAGGGATTGGCATTGGCGTCGCCGAACAATTTCAGGACAGCGAGGAAGGCGCCGAGTCGGGATTGGCCGATGTGTTGGAGTATTTTCCGCAATCCGTCGGCGCCGGATGCCCTGGGCAATACAAACTGGTATTGCAGAAACCCAGGTCGGCCATACAAACTGCTCCACCCGCTAATGGCATCCAGCGGGGAAATGAATGATTCAAATGGCTTTCGCGCGCTTTGCGCATTCGAGCGTGCCCGGCCGTAATAGGCGGCATTGAACATCCTGGCCACCGATCGATTGAGCAGGCCCGAAGGCATTTCGGCGGGTATTCCAAAAGCCTTGGCCTGCCGTGTCACAAGCGGGCCCTCGGTGCATGGCTCCCCCATGACCAGAATGGAGCGGCCCAGGCTGCTGCCGCGCGCCATGCAATCGATCCACGCGACCGAATAGGCGCTGGCAGCATTGGCGTCGAATGCCTCGAGCACGGCGTCGAGGCTGGGTGTCTTGATCCTGGTCTCCAGGATGTCGCTGGCGGTAATGGCCTTGAGCCGCAAGACGGCGGACACGATGACGCCGGTCAGTCCCATCCCGCCACAGGTGGCGCAGAAAAGCTCCGCCTTGTCGGAGGGGGAAGCGTCCACGCACTCCCCATTGCCCAGAAGAATCCGGATCGAAGCCACATGCGCGCTGAAGGCGCCGTCACGGTGGTGGTTCTTGCCGTGAACGTCGCTGGCAATGGCACCGCCCACGGTGACGAAGCGTGTGCCGGGCATGACGGGCAGGAACCAGCCACGGGGCACAAAGGTTCGCAGAATGTCGTCCAGCGACACACCTGCTGCGCAGGAAAGCACACCTGTCTTTGGATCAAAGTCATGAAACTGATCCAGATAGCGGGTGGAAAGAACCTCTGGGCCCAGCGCACTGTCACCGTAGCTTCGACCCTGTCCGCGAGCGATCAGGGGCAAGGCGCCTGGCACCGCACGCATGCACTGCTGTCTCGACAAGGGCTCGGCCACACGGGCTTCCTGCCGCGGATAACGGCCCCAGCCATGCAACTCCATCAGACTGCCCCGGGTGCAGCGGTGATTGGGGGGCAAGATGAACGCATGATGGCGATGCTAACATGAGAGTTTTTGCCGATACAGATCCGTTCTCGCCCGACATCTATCCCCTCATGAAATCCCGAATTCTCTCTTTCGCGGTGCCGCTGGCCGGCGCACTGCTCATGCTGGGGTATTTGATTTACGGGGATTTCGCATTGTCGATGCGCGGGCTCGATTTGTCCTGGCATGCGATGCTGGGCCATGCCCATGAAAACAAACTCCAGCACGGTAATCAGATCATATTCAACTACGGGCCGTTGTCTTTCGTCGAGTCGGTCATTTACGTTGAGCAATTCCATCAGGAAAGGCTGCTCTTCAAAGGCGCCTTCCTGCTGGTGCTGGGCATTGGCTGCTTCTCGGTATTGAAAATCCGGCGTGCATGGGCCTGGCTGGTCTGGGGTGGCTTGACGCTGCTCCTGAGCATCTGGCGGGATGTGTACCTGCTCCTGCCGGCCTTGCTGCTGTGTCACCACGAATGCCGCCGACAGCAGGGCGATGCGGCGCAACTCGCGCTGTCGGTGCTGCTCGCCTTCGCCGCTGCGTTTGCATGCCTGGTCAAGGCGAATGCCTTGTTCTTCACCGTGCCCGCCATCGTCCTGGCGAGCATCTACCGCTTCACCGTGCGGGACTACCGGCCCATTGTCCCCGTGTGCTTTGTGGTGTCCTTCGTCCTGCTGTTCGGGTTGTCGGGCCAGGATGTCTCAGGCGTGTTCGGCTTTCTGCGTGGTTATGTCGATGTCTCGCTGGCCTACAACGCGGACATGGGGCTGCCCGCGCCGTTCGCGCTGCACAGCGCCTACATCGTGGGCGCGGCCATCGTGGTCGCCACGACGCTGCGCATCACCAGTCCTGCCAGCGCCGTGCTGGGCCTGCTCACGCTGGGGTGTCTGCTGGTCGCCTACAAGATGGGTTTTGTTCGGCATGGGGCGTATTCCGGTGCTGCGTTTCTCGCGCTGACCGTGGTGTGCGTCGTGCAACTCTGGAGCCCCAGCGCCGCCGTCCCGAGCCGCAACCACCGGCTTGTGATCGCTGCTGTGGCGATGGCAGCGGCTTCGTTTGCCACCTACATCTCGGCATCCTTGCACCCGCAGGGAGGGTTTATCCGCGGATCTGTCCACGCGGTGGAGCAACGCATCCGCTATGCGCTGGACCCTGGGTACCGGGCCGCTTCGGATGCCGACTTGCGCAGTCGCTACGCGACGGCGCTCGCGGAGGAGCGCTCCACCATTCCATTCGTGGGCATCGAAGGCCCCGTCGACGTCTTCCCCTTCGAGTTCAGTTGGGCTTACGCGTCTGGCTTGCCGATCGCCTCACGGCCCGCCTTTCAGTCCTACTTTGCCACCAGCCGCCACATGTCGGCGCGCAACGCGGATTTCCTCGCCAGCCCGCTGGCGCCGCGGTCGGTGATTTTCAGCGTCATCCCCATCGATGGCCGCTACGCCGCCCAGGAAGACCCGCTCACCCTGGGCGCCTACCGACGGCAGTACCAGGTCGACAGGCAGACGCCGCACGCCCTGCTGTTGACGCGCCGTGCTGCGCCGCTGGCCCAGTCCGAGCAGTGCCGCACGTCTGAAACGGAGTTCGATCTGCCCGTGTCGATTCCCTCGGTGGGCCCGGATCAGGCGGTGTGGGCCGAGATGGCCATCGCACCCACCTGGTCCGGACGGATCCTGAGCGTGTTGGCCGGTCCCCCCGCGCTTCGCATGACGGTCGCCACCCCGATGGGGAGCACCGATTACCGGTTTCTGCGCGAGGCGGGCCAGACCGGCTTCCTGTTGTCGCCAGCGCTGGTCTCCACCGAAGCGGCGGCGCACTTCTTCAAGGCCGAGAGCCGCCTGGAAGACAAGGTCCTGGGGCTTTCGATCCACCAGCCCAGCGGAGCGATCCCCTGGTACGACGCGAGGATCGCCGTCAAGCTGTGCGTGCTGTCCTGGGATTCGGCACACCAAGCCGGTCCATGACGGCGGGTCCCGACATCAGGCCGACGCGGGTTGGGCCGCCTCGGTCAAACGTTCCAGTGCGCGCCGCACGCGCCGTGCGGCAGCGTCGCCCGAGGTGAAGTCCACGAAGCGGAAGCCGTCGTCGGCGTCCACCACCGCGCGCTGGATGGCCTCGATGATGGGGCGGTCCTCGCCGGCGAAGGCTTTCACAAAAGTGGCTCGCACGGTGTCGTCGAGCGCCGCGTCGTCCTGCGAGAAGTTGCGCGCCACGGCATAGAAGTAGTGGGTGGAGCGCTCCGTCTCGGGCGTGAGGATGTGTGCGCTGGGGAAATGCAGGCCTTCGCTCAGTTCGCCGCCGGGGGGCATGATGCCGAGGTCCAGCATCAGGTGGGACGGCGGCCGCCAGGTCATGTTGGCCTGCTGGTCGATGCGCTCGGTGCGTGTCCACACGGGTTTGAACACCGCCGAGGGCGCCAGGTCGAACACCTTGCGCAGCACCGTCACGCGGTCTTCCTCGGCGTCGAGCGAGGTTTTGACCGAGCCCGCCGAACCCGAGGTGCCCACCGTGTTGGCGTGCAGGTATTCGGCGTGGCTGAGGTCGAGCAGGTTGTCGATCACCAGCCGGTAGTCGGCGGCCACACCGAGGTAGCCCCGGATGGCGCGGTAGTTCGGCGTGCCGGCGGCGAACAGGCTGTAGTCGGGGATGCTCGAGAGGTCGGCGCGCTCGGCCTCGCCCATCCAGACCCAGACCGCGTCGTGGCGCTGCGCCACAGGGTAGCGGCGCACCTGGAGCCGGCCGGGATCGGCGCGCACATGCGGGTTGCGCACGCAGACGCCGCGCCCGTCGAACTCCAGCCCGTGGTACGCGCAGCGAAGGTGCCCACCCACGACCTGGCCCATGCTCAGTGGCACACCCCGGTGGGGGCAGCGGTCTTCCAGTGCGTGCACCACCCCCTCGGCGTCCTTGAACACCACGAGGGGGCGCGACAACACGGTGCGGGCAACGGGCGCGGTGCCCGACAGTTCTTCCGCCCAGGCAATGACATACCAGGCGTCATGGACGAAGGGAGTTTTCACGTGACTCTTTCATGGACGTGGCGCGCCGGAGCACACCGTGAGGGGATCGTCCGATGATAGATAAATCTCGATTATTGAGATTTAGTGATTTCCCTGAGTGTCGCGCAAGCGGGCCTGGATGTCGGTGGTGGCGGCGTTCAGCCACTTGAGCAGCCGGGCCTCCGGCTCTTCTGCGATGCGCGAGGCCGAGCCCACGATGGCGAGCGCGCCCACGCAGTCTTCGTCGGCGTTGAAGACGGGGACGGCCATGGCACCGACGCCGGGCTGCAGCTCGCCCAGCGAGCGGTAAAAGCCACGGCGCCGGATGTCTGTGAGGTAGGCGCGGAATTCCGGCCAGTTGCGGCCCATGCCGTTGGCCGCGATGTCCTCCGACAGCTGCTCGTGGATTTTCACGAGCGGGCCGCGCTCCATCCAGGCCAGCAGCACCTTGGGCGCACCCGATCGGAACATGGGACGCGGCCGGCCCCGGCCGTAGGTCAGTTCGAGCTTTTCCGCGCCACTGGCGCGGTAGATATCGATCACGCGGGGGCCGGCATACAACACGCTGAGCACGAGGTCGTAGCCGCTGCGTTTGGCCACCGCCATCATGGCCGGCATGGAGGCCAGCAGCACGGGGTCGGTCTGGCGCAACTGGTAGTCGAGTTCGATGATGCGGCCGCCCAGCGCATAGTGCCCGGCCGAGATTTTGTGCAGCATGCCGGCCTCGACCAGCTCCTTGACGTAGCGGTAGCCGGTGGGGCGCGTGTAGCCCAGGGCCTCGTTGATCTCGTCCGGTTGCCACACCGGGCGTTCCTGTGTGAACAACCCGAGGATGGCAAACACCTTGGAGGAACTGCTCATGCGTGCGTGGCGATGGAAGATGGTCGCCAGATTCTAGGGTCTGCTCAGGTCAGGCCCATGCGCTGCGCCATTTCGGCGCGCCATTGCGCGCGTGATCGGAAGCCCGGCAGCGATCGCGCGTGTTCTTCCAGCCGCTGCATGAGTGCGGACTCATCGCCGGACAGATCGACCGGCACCCGCATGGGTTGCGAGACGTACCAGGGCAAGTCGATGTAGAGCTCCAGCCGATTGCCCTCGGGGTCGCGAACGTAGAGGGAGACCGCGTTGCCGTGGGTGACGGGTGTGATGTCGGCCGCGCCTTCTCGAAGCAACGTCTGGTGCATGGCGCGCAGGGTGGCCAGGCTGTCGGCCTTGAGCGAAATCTGGTTGATCGGGTTGAACGCCATGTCGGCCGGCCGGCCGGTGATCAGCACGATCTGGTGGTGCTCATCCGGGTCGCGGCTGAGGAACACGAGGTTCATGGGTCCGTGGGGGCCGGGCAGCTCGCCCCGGTCGGTGACGGTGAACTCGAGGATGCGTGTGTAGAAGTCTTCGAGCCGGGCGATGTCGGTGACGAACATGCCGAAGTGGCTGAAGCTGAATCCGGGTCGGCTCATGGTTTTCCCTCAAAAAGTGCGTGTTGACAGTCCAAATCTTGCCGTGATTAAATCTCGTTATTCAAGATTTTGCAACAACGTCAAAACGACAGGACAACCCATGCGACTCGTCAGTTTTTCCAGGAATGGCCGCGAAGGCTACGGTGCGGTGACCGACCAGGGTGTGGTCGATCTGAGCGCTGTGATGGGCGCCCGCTTCGCCGATCTCAAGGCGCTGCTGGCGGCGGATGCGTTGGCCGAGGCGGCCACCGTGGCGGCCCAGCGCGCGCCCGATTTCGCCCTCGCCGATGCCGTGCTGCTGCCCGTGATTCCCAACCCCGGCAAGATCTGGTGCTGCGGCCTGAACTACGGCGAGCACGTGCGCGAGACCAACCGCGAGGTGACCGAACAGCCCACGTTCTTCCTGCGCGTGGCCGACTCGCAGGTGGGGCATGACCAGGCCATGGTGCGGCCACCGGAATCGGTGCAGTTCGACTACGAAGCGGAGATCGCCGTGGTCATCGGCCGCCCGGGTCGGCGCATTGCCGAGGCAGACGCCGGCCAGCATGTGGCGGGTTACGCCTGCTACAACGACGGCAGCGTGCGCGACTGGCAACGCCACACTTCGCAATGGGTGCCGGGCAAGAACTTCTGGCGCACCGGCGGCTTCGGCCCCTGGATGGTGACGGCCGACGAGATTCCGTTCGACACCGTGATGACGCTGACCACCCGCCTCAACGGCGTGGAAATGCAGCGCGCCACCACCGACATGCTGATCCACAGCATCGCGCGCCAGATCGCCTACGTCTCCACCATCGCGCCGCTGGAGCCGGGCGACGTCATCGTCACCGGCACGCCGGGTGGTGTGGGGGCTCGCCGCACGCCGCCGGTCTGGATGAAGGCCGGCGACGTGTGCGAGATCGAGGTCGATCGCGTGGGCGTGCTGCGCAACCCTATCGCCGACGAGGCTTGAGGCCCATGGATGCCTCCTTCCACTCGGTGAAGCCCTTCCTGCGCCGCCATGGCCGGTTCTGGCTCGGCCTGTGCCTGGCGTCTGTGGCGCTGGGCAGTGCGGCGCAGGACTTCCCGTCGCGACCGATCCAGATGCTGGTGCCCTTCGCTGCCGGCGGTGGCCTGGACCTGAACGCCCGCAACCTGGCCGAAGCCATGGCCGAGAACCTGGGCCAGTCCATCGCCGTCGTCAATCGGGATGGCGCTGCCGGCACCATCGGCCTTGCTGCGGTGGCCGGCGCCCGGCCGGATGGCTACACGCTGGCGTTCACGCCGGCCGTGCCGCTGTCGAGCGAGCCGCATCGATTGAAGTCGCTCACCTACCAGCTCGGGTCGTTCCGTTACGTCTGCCAGGTCTTCGACAACATCTTCGCCATCGCCGTGCCGGGCGGCTCGCCGTACCGCAGTCTGGCCGACATCCTCGCGGCGGCCCGCAAGGAGCCGGGCAAGCTGAGTTACGGCACGTCCGGAACGGGCTCCATTCCGCACCTGGGCACCTCGGACATCGAGGCCTCCACCAGGATCGCGCTCACGCACGTGCCCTACCGGGGCGATGCACCGATGCTGCAGGACCTGCTCAGTGAGCGCCTGGGTTTCGGCGCGGTGCTGGTCAGTTCGATCACGGGCCATCTGAACAGCGGCGCGCTGCGGCTGATCACGGTCTACGCCGACCGGCGCCACCCCTCGTTTCCGGACGTGCCCACCCTCAAGGAGGCCGGCGTTCCCGTGGTGCAGGCCAGCTTCGGTGGCGTGCTCGCGCCGGCCAACACGCCGGACGCCGTCGTCAGCAAGCTGGAAGGCGCCTGCCGCGCCGCCGTGGCTTCGCCCAAGTACCAGGCCTGGGCGCGCGGCGCCAACCAGGTGGTGGACTTCCGGTCGGGCCAGGACTTCGAGCGCAACCTGCGCGAGGACAGCCGGCTCAAGGCCGCCACGATCCAGCGCCTCGGCCTGAGCAACCCCTGAGCTGTCCCTACAAGACCCAACCACACAGGAGACCACCATGACCCATTCCCTCATGAGCCGGCGCCAGGCCGTGACCGCCATCGCGGCGGCGGCCGTCTGGCCCGCTGCGCGCGCGAACGATCCGGTGAAGCTCAAGTTCACCAGCTTCGAGCCGCCGATGGCGAACATCACCGCGAACGTGCTGACGCCGCTGGCGCGCGATGCCTCGGCCGCGTCCAAGGGCCGCTTGCAGATCGACATGTTCGCGGGCGGCACCCTGGGCCGCAACCCGCTGCAGCAGCTCAAGCTGGTGACCGATGGCGTGGCCGACCTGGGTTGGGTGGTGCTGCCCTACACGCCGGGCCGGTTCGACGACACGGAGATCGTCGGGCTGCCGTTCATGACGCAGAACGCCGTGGAAGCCAGCGTGGCCTTGCACCGGCTTTACGCGTCGGGTGCGCTGGTGGGTTTTGAAGGCTTGAAGATGCTGGCCGTGGGCGCCACGCCACCGGTGGTCATTCATGCCAACAAGCCGGTGCGCTTGCCCGCCGACCTCAAGGGCAAGCGCGTGCGCGCATCGGGCGACCACCTCACGCGGGTGATCGAGACGCTCGGTGGCGCGCCGGTGCAGGTGGGCGGGGGCCAGATCGCCGAAGCGCTGTCGCGCGGCGTGGTCGACATGACGCTCAACAACTGGGGCTTCGTGGGCGACTTCAAGGTCAACGAGGTCAGCTCGCACCACCTGGACCTGCCGCTGGGTGCGGTGGCCGTGGGCATCGTGATGCGCCAGGACCGCTTTGACGGGCTGCCGCCGGAAGCGCGGGCGGCACTGCAGCAGGTCAGCGGCGAGGCACTGGCGCGCAAGCTGGGCGAGGCCTTCGACCGCCAGGAGAAGGAAGTCCGGGAGCGCGTCTCCGCGTCCGGCAAGAACACGGTGGTCAAGGCGAGCGAAGCGGACGTGGCCGAGTGGAGAAAAGCCATCGATCCGGTGAATGAGAGCTGGCGCCAGGCCAAGCCGCGCAACGAGCGCATTCACGCGGCGTTCGCCGAGCAACTCAAGCGCATCCGCGCCGGCGCCTGACATGGCGCGCCAACCTTGGTCCGCGCGTGTGGAACGCGCGGCGGCCGGGCTCGCCCTGGCCGCGGTCATCGGCCTGCTGTTGCTGGCCCTGGCCACGGCGCTGGACGTGCTGCTCCGCTACGTGTTCTCGAGTCCTCTGAGGGGGTTCGTCGACATTGCCTCGCTGGCCGGTGCGGTGCTGCTGGCGGCCTGTTTTCCGTACGTGCTGGTGGTTCGATCCAATATTTCGGTGGACGTGCTGGGGCGCCGCCTGGGCGGCGGATTCAAGACCGCGCTGGACCGCTTCGCCGCGGTGGTCACGGCGGCGTTCTTCGTGCTGATGGCCTGGCAGTACGTGCGCTTTGCACTGGAAATGCAAGAGACGGCGCAGGTCATCCCCGTGCTGCGCTGGAGCGTCTGGCCCTGGTGGGCGGCGGTGGCCCTGTTCATCGTGCTGGCGGCGGCCGCAGCGGTGCTCACGGCCTGGCAGCGCCAGCCCGAGGAGACAGACCATGAGTAACCCGGTCGTCCTGACTTTGCTGGGGCTGCTCGCGACCTTCGTGCTGATTGCCTTGCATGTGCCGGTGGGCGTGGCCATGGGCATTGCCGGCGTGGTGGGCTTCGGTCTGTTCGCCGGTTTCGACCCCGCGCTGGCCATGATTGCCTCGGAAACCTCCAACAACCTGTCCTCGCTGGAGCTGGCAACGATTCCGCTGTTCGTGCTCATGGGTTCCTTTGCCGGCGTCGCCGGCCTGTCGGAGGACCTGTACCGACTGGCCTATGCGCTGGTGGGCCACCGGCGCGGCGGCCTGGCCATGGCCACGATCGGTGGCTGCGCCGGGTTCGGGGCCGTGTGCGGCAGCTCGGTGGCCACCGCGGCGACCTTCGGCAAGGCTTCGTTGCCCTCCATGCTGTCGCGCGGCTACAGCCCGGGATTCGCCGCTGGCACCGTGGCATCGGGTGGCACGCTGGGCATCCTGATTCCACCTTCGTCCATCATGGTGATCTACGCGGTGCTGGCGCAGGAGCTGATCATCACGCTCTACATTGCCGCGCTGGTGCCGGCGCTGATCGCGGTGGTGCTGCACCTGTGTGCCATCACCCTTTACACACGCTGGCACCCGCAGGACGCACCCATCGGCCCACGCGCCACGGCGGCAGAGCGGTGGCAGGCCGCGCGCATGAGCTGGCCGGTGGTGGCCTTGGCGGCGATCGTGATCGGCGGCATGGCCGTGGGCGTGTTCACCGCCACCGAAAGCGCGGCCGTGGGCGCCGCGCTGGCCTTTGCGTTCGCTGTGGGGCGCCGCGCGCTCACCTGGGAATCGCTGAGGCAGGCGCTGCTCAGCACCGCCACCACCAGCGGCATGATTTACGTGCTCATCATCGGTGCCTCGCTGTTCGGCTACTTCGCCGCCGTGACCCAGGCCCCTCAGGCCCTGGTGGAAGGCGTGCAGGCCTCGGGCATCCCGGTCTGGGCGGCGGTGGTGGCGCTGATGGCGATGTTCATCGTGGCCGGCGCGGTGTTCGACGAAGTGGCCGCCATGGTGATCTCCATGCCTTTCGTGCTGCCGCTGATCAAGAGCTGGGGATTCGATCCGGTCTGGTGGGGCGTGATCAACGTCGTGATCATCGAGCTCGGGATGCTGATTCCGCCGCTGGGCATGAACGTCTTCGTGGTCAAGGGCGTGGCGCCCCAGATTCCCATCGGCGCCATTTACCGGGGCGTGATGCCCTACGTGATCTCCAACTTCCTGCGCCTGGCCGTGCTCCTGATGTTCCCGGTGCTGGTGCTGTGGCTGCCGCAAGCCCTGAAAGGTTGAACTTGAAAGTGGAAAACGACGCTGCGTTCGGCGGCGATGCCTTGCACGATGTGGCCATCATCGGCCTGGGGCCCTGTGGCGCCGCGCTGGCCAATCTGCTGGGCCAGCAGGGCCTCAAGGTGCTGGTCCTCGAAAAGGAAGCCGACATCTACCGCCTGCCCCGCGCCATTCATTTTGATGGCGAGTGCATGCGGGCCTTCCAGGCCATGGGCATTGCCGACGATCTGTACCCGGATCTGCTGGTCTCGCCCGGCATGAAGTTTGTCGACGCCGCGGGGCGCGTGCTGATCGACTACACCCGACCGCAGGACCTGGGCCCGCAGGGGTGGCATCCCAGCTACCGGTTTCACCAGCCCCAACTGGAGGAGACGCTGCGAAAGCGCCTGCGCGACCACGCCAACGTGGAGGTTCGTCTGAGGCACGATCTGTTCGCCATCGAGCCGCAGGACGACCGCGTGGTCCTGCGGGTCGAGGACATGCGATCGGGTCGGCTGCTCAGAACCGCCGCCCGCTATGTGGTGGGCTGCGACGGTGCCCGGTCGCTGGTGCGGCGCTTCATGGGCACCGAACTCGATGACATGCATTCGCACGAACGCTGGCTGGTGCTGGACGTGCTGCTTCACGGCGAACGGCCCGACCTGGGCGACCACAGCATCCAGTACTGCGACCCGGCGCGCCCCGCGACCTACGTTCGCGGGGTCGGCAAGCGCCGCCGCTGGGAACTGATGTTGATGCCGGGCGACGATCCTGTGGCGATGGTGCGGCCCGAGACGGTGTGGCCGCTGCTGTCCCGCTGGGTGGCGCCTCATGAGGCCACGCTCGAACGCCCTGCCGTCTACACCTTCCACTCGGTGGTGGCGCGCGGCTGGCGGCGGGACCGTCTGCTGATCGCCGGGGATGCGGCGCACCAGACCCCGCCGTTCATGGGCCAGGGCATGTGTGCCGGCATCCGCGACGCTTTCAACCTGGCCTGGAAACTGGCCGCGGTGGTCAAGGGCCAGTTGCCGACCCGTCTGCTGGATACGTACGAGAGCGAGCGATCGCCCCACGTGCGCGAGTTCATCGAGACGGCGGTGCGCCTGGGGGGCGTGATCCAGGCGACGGACCCGGACGTGGCGCGCGAGCGCGATGCCCGCATGGCCGCCAGTCCCTTGGTGATCAAGACGCCCCAGCCCGCGCTGGGGCCGGGCTGGCACGCAGGGGGCGCCGTGGCCGGGCGTGTGGCGCCCCAGCCGATGCTGGACGATGGGCGTCGCTTCGACGACGGACTGGGTGACCGGTTTGCGCTGGTGGCCACGCCCGAGGCGCTGGGGACGTGCGCAGCCCTGGCCAGTGAGCGGCTGGTGTTGCGCGAAGCCGGCGACGGGGCCGTGAAGCAATGGTTGCACGATGCGGGGTGCGAAGCCCTGTTGTTGCGTCCCGACCGGCACATTGCGGCCTCGGCCGCGCACGCCGCCGACATCCCGGCCATGGTGCGGCAGTTCGTGACCGGTGAGGGCCTCGCATGAAGACCGTGCTGGCTGCCGATCCGCAGGAACAACAGACCGTGATGCGCATCACCGCCGCGGGTGGGCCCGACGTGCTGCAGCCCGATAGAGCACCCGTGCCACGGCCGCGCGATGGCGAGGTACTGATCGCTGTCAAGGCCGCCGGTGTCAACCGGCACGACTGCAACCAGCGGCGGCGCGGACCCACGCCAGACCACAGCGACGTTCCGGGCCTGGAGGTCGCGGGCACCGTGGTCGGCGTGGGCCACGGTGTGGCCGCTGGCCTCATGGGCCAACCCGTCTGCGCGTTGACCGACGGCGGTGGCTACGCCCCCTTTGCGGTCGCGCAAGCGGCCCAGACGCTGCCGGTGCCGCAAGGGCTGAGCTGGGTGGAGGCCGCAGCCCTGCCCGAAGCGGCTTTCACGGTGTGGCACAACTTCTTCGGGGTCGCGCGCCTCGGCGCGGGCGAGTCGGTGCTGATCCATGGCGGCACCAGTGGCGTGGGGACACTGGCCATCCAGGTGCTGAACGCCCTCGGACATCCCGTGTACGTCACCTGTGGTTCGCCCGACAAAGTGGCGGCTGCCCGGCGCCTGGGGGCTCGGGAGGCGATCGACTACCGCCGCGAGGACTTCGTCGGCGTGCTGCGTGAGCGCACCGGGGGACGTGGGGTGGATGTCATCCTCGACATGTCGGGTGGACAGTATTCCGCCGCCAACGTGGACGTGCTGGCACGGCGTGGCCGCATCGTTCACCTGTCACCCGGTGCGGGCGCGGTGTTTCAGGCACCGCTGCGTGCCCTGATGGCCAAGGAGGCGATCGTGACAGGCTCGCTGCTGCGGCCCTTGCCCGATGCCGAAAAGGCCACCATCGCCGAACGCCTGCGGTCCGTCGTCTGGCCTCTGATCCACAGCCGCCGGGTGCACCCTGTCGTGCACGGCACGCTGCCGCTGGCCGAGGCAGCGCAAGCCCACCGGGTGATGGAGGCGGGGAACCACATCGGAAAGATCGTGCTCGTGGTGGACCCCGAGAGCACCCCATCAACCGGGTCTGAAACGCCATGATCAACAAGACCGTTGCCTCGGCCGCCGAGGCATTGGCTGACGTGCCCGATGGCGCCACGCTGCTGCTGGGTGGTTTCGGCACCGCCGGCCAACCCACCGAACTCATTGCCGCGCTGATGGACCAAGGCGCACGCGACCTCACCATCGTCTGCAACAACGCCGGCAGCGGCGACGAGGGCCTGGCGGCGCTGCTGGCCCAGGGCCGGGTGCGAAAGATCATCTGCAGCTACCCGCGCCAGGCCGACTCCTGGCATTTCGATCGCCTGTACCGGGCGGGGCAGATCGAGCTCGAACTGGTGCCCCAGGGCAACCTGGCCGAACGGCTGCGTGCGGCCGGTGCGGGCATCGGCGGTTTCTTCACGCCGACCGGCTATGGCACCGAACTGGCCAGAGGCAAGGAAACGCGCGTCATCGATGGCAGGGGTTATGTGTTCGAGACGCCCATTCACGGCGATTTCGCGTTGATCAAGGCCGAGCGCGGCGACCGTTGGGGCAACCTCACGTACCGCAAGGCCGCGCGCAATTTCGGCCCGGTCATGGCCACGGCCGCGCGAACAACGGTGGCGACCGTGCACGAGATCGTCGAACTTGGCGAACTGGATCCCGAGACCGTGGTCACGCCGGGCATCCACGTGAGCCAGGTGGTGTGCGTCGCGCGCACCCTGACGCGTGCGGGTGGTTTCAAAGCCGCGGCCTGAATGAGGAACCACCCATGAACTACACACGACGCACCAAGGTCGAGCTGGCCCAGCGCGTGGCTCGAGACATCCACGATGGCGCCTATGTCAACCTGGGCATCGGCATGCCCACGCTGGTCGCCAACCACCTTCCGCCGGGCATGGAGGTCGTGCTGCACAGCGAGAACGGCATTCTCGGCATGGGCCGCGCGCCTGCGGCTGGTGAAGAGGACTACGACCTCATCAACGCCGGCAAGGAACCGGTGACGCTGCTGCCCGGGGGCAGTTTCTTTCACCATGCCGACAGCTTCGCCATGATGCGCGGTGGCCACATCGACATCTGCGTGCTCGGCGCATTTCAGGTGTCGGCACAGGGCGACCTGGCCAACTGGAGCACCGGCGAGCCCGATGCGATCCCCGCGGTGGGCGGCGCGATGGACCTCGCCGTCGGCGCGCGCCAGACCTGGGTCATGATGGATTTGCTCACCCGGCAAGGCCAGAGCAAACTCGTGGCGCAGTGCAGCTATCCGCTCACGGGCTTGGGCTGCGTCAAACGCGTCTACACCGACCTGGCCACACTCGAATGCACGTCCCATGGTCTGCGCCTGATCGACACGGTGGACGGCCTGGACCGCGAGACACTCGAACAGCTGATCGGTCTGTCCGTGAAGCGTCAAGAGCCTGGGTGAACGGCCCAGGCCGTAGGGCGCCAGAGTAGTTGCTCTGGCGTGCTCTAGAAATCAAGGACTTTCAGAACCTCGTGCCAAAGCGCTGACCCGGGCCGGGTCAAAGTTGGTGCGACTGACCTACTTCGCTGCCAAAGTTCTTGCGACTTGGCTTTCGGAGCGAACTGCGGAAGCAGGATTTTTTTGCGGTTTTGAGTTCCATCGACAGATAGATCGCTCGCTGTTCCAACACGAGTTTCGCAGGTAGTCGTTGAGCGGCCACTCAACCTCGACACGCTGGTAGCGGTGGGAGTGGTCGGGCAGCGTAGTCCAGAGGTGGTTTGGGGTCGAGCGCGGGGGGGCGCGACCACGCGCGGCCGCAAGTTCAAGCATCGATTGACGTCATTTCCACAATCCGAGCGAACTCCTCGAGTACCTCTTGATAGTGGTTCTGCAAGTAGCGCATCACCCTAGGGTTTGCCATCAGCTTCACGATGTAGCCTCGCGCGAGCATCAGGTTCAGCATGTCCTCGCCATGAGACTGTTCGGCCATCTTGTACTGCCCAAGCAGATTCGACATTTCGTTTTGCATCCTAGCAAGTTGCTCTTGAGACATACCGGCTGGACGCATCTGCGTTCTTCCTGGCGTTCGCAGCTCAGGCGGAGTCGCCGCGAGCAGTGCGCGTGCGTAGCTCGTCGTTACGTTGTTTGCCGAGACCATCAACTCGGCACATTCCACTTGTCTAGTTGGCTTCATTCGACGAAGAACAGGAGCGATCTCCGTAGAGAACGTCCAGTCTTTGAGAATATCCACGACCTCTGAGCAAATGCCGTCCAACAGGTTACTTTTCTTCATGACCAAAGTGACATCGACACACAGCCCCTTGGCTAGCTTGGTTGCCGATATGCCTTGATCTATCGCGCGACGAATCATCATGTGTTCTTGAATCGTTGACAAACGACTCACTCTGTTGTTGTACGTGAAAGACTCGTCATCTGTAGATATGAGACAAGGAACCTCCACAAGTCCTAGACTCTTCATTGCCTCCAACCGCAAATGGCCATCCAGTACTAGGTGGTGTCCCGCCTTGCGGTCCACGGCCGTCACAACCAGTGGTTCTATGAGCCCGATCTCGAGAATTGAGTCGCGAATTTGTGCGAACTTGCGTGACGCCAGGATGCTCGGGTCGAGTTTCGACGAGGGAAGAATGGCCGTGACAGGGATGATCAAAGGCTTTGGTAGAAAGCCCAGCGCAACAGTGCTCATAGCGGTCCGCTTGCTCGTGTCACACGTTCGGCGAGGTACTTTGGGAGGGTGTCTAGTCCCTCAATACGCAGCACATTGACCAGATTTTCATCAGCAAACATTTTGCGCAACGCACCGAAGACAAAAAACAGCCGTTGCTGTACCAAAGTCGATTTGCGCACCATGACGCGCTGACGCTCAACCTCCTTCTTGTACGCCCGCACGAGACTCGAGGTTGTCATCTTGGCCATCTTTCGAGGAGGTGCTTGTGTGATGGATCGTCCTAGATACTGCCGTCGCTCGACGAGCTTCTTCGCATGAATCAATTGCGCCCCTCGCAACTCGCCCGCTTCATAGGCATCTTGCATCGCCAACTGGATAGCCTTGTCATCCTCTCCGGCTTCGACAATGAGTGCGGCAGTGGTGATAGGAATTTGGCCTCGCTCCACGGCTACCAAGAGCCGTTCCTCGCCTTTAGCTATGAGCTCCAGAAGGTGGCGAATATACGTATCGTGTAGGCCTGTTTTTTGACCAATTTCTTTCACGGAGCAGCCTTTTTCCCGGAGAAGAGTGACTCCTCTAAGAAGTTCAAGAGGTTTGTGTCGGCGCCGTGCAATGTTTTCAGCAAGACCCATGATGAACGCGTCTTCGTCGGACACATCAACCACAAGTGCGGGAATGCGGTCTTCTCCAAGACGCTTAAACGCTTTCAAGCGGCCTTCGCCGCAAACCAGCAGATAGCGCTCAGCGCCGTCCTTTCCCGGGCGAGGAGTCACGGTCACGGGCTTCTTCAAGCCTACGGACTCAATGTTGTCGACGATGATGTTGAACTTGCGTTGATTGCGCTCGCGAGGATTGAGAACCTCAATCCTGTCCAGTGGAATCATCCGAAGCTCTGGCAGAGGGAGCGATTCAGTCATGCGGCTCTCCGCAAGCGGGTGCGCGCCGCCATGCCATGCAGATAGCCCAAGCTGTCAAAACGGAAGCTCTCTAGTTCAACTGGATTGCGTTCCCCAAGGTGTATCTGGGGAAAGCTCAAGTCGATTCGAGGGAGCAGGTAGTAGTCGAGCACGGTTTCATTCCCTGGGGCCAGTCGTGCAGCGACCGTGAGATCCGGGCTGAGGCTACTGTCAAAGCGCACTTTCCAGAACAAGCCACCCGACTCGCGCTGCTGACATCGGGCGAGTACCAGAGAGACACTGAACTCGTCGTTTACTACCAGCAGATCTGAGGCTGGCTCATGTTGAATTACCCCACCCAACGCGGTCATCTCCGCCTCGATGGCTTCTATGATGGTTGGATGCATTCGACGCAGTAGTCGATTGATTTCGACGTACTGAAAATCCCTTGCAGGGGTGAATCCTACAAGCTGGTACGCGCGAATCAGGCTGCCGAAACGGTAGGCGTATACAGAGGTGGAGGGCATGCCCTCTGTGGAATTGATAATCAAACCGGAAAGCGACTTCTTCTGGCGATACAAATTGCGGAGTCTTTCGATGAGCTCCTCATCTGTGAAACGCCTAGAGCGGGCTCGGATGATTCCTTGAGCTGTATAGAACAACTCCTTGTCAACTATGGGACTGAACGCACTCTCCTTGCGGATCCACATTTCCGGAGGGTTGACCACGCGTAGCTTTCGCAGCTTGAACGAGACCCGGTTGTAGACGTTGGAGCCGATGTACTTTTCGTTGATTAAAACTTCGTGCACCGTCGCGCGTGACCACTCCCGTCCTTGTGCGTTGCGCTCGCACGCATCGTTCAGGCGGATAGCAATGTCTGCTTCTGACAGACCGTCATCTACGAACCAACGATAGATCGTCTTAACGAGGTGGACCTCTGAGTCAGGGCCCGGCACCAAGACGACGCGGTCCGTCTGCAGGCTCTTGTGATCGCCGCGCCCGAGCTGGCCCTTGGCTACGCCCGTTTGGTCAACCAACAGCCTTCGCAAGCCATACCCCGCCTGGCCACCTTGTCGAAAGCCCATCTCGATCAACCGGCATTGCCCAGCGAAGACCTTGGCAGAGAGTTCACGGCTGTACTCACCAGCCATGGCCCGCTTGACCCCCTTCACAATAGTCGAAACTGGCGACCCATCATTCTCAAACTGTTCTGCGCAGTAGACGACTTGAATTCCTGCTCGTTTACAGATGTATTCGTAGTAGGCGCTCTCATCAGCGTCCTGGAATCGGCCCCAGCGACTGACGTCGTAAACAAGCACCATTGAGAAGTCGGTGGCACGTGATTCAACATCGTTGATCAGCTTCTGAAGCGCTAGGCGCCCTGTAATGCGCAGCCCACTCTTGCCCTCATCGGCGTAGGTTCTGACTACCTCAATTCCTCGGTGCTTGGCGTATTCGCGTATTCGTGCAACCTGGTTTTGTGTTGAGTACTGCTGGTGCTCAGTAGACATGCGCACATACTCGGCCGCCCGAACAGTTGTTTGGCCTTCTTGCAACGACCGAAGTTCGCCTGTTTGCATGATGTCTCTCACTGCTCTGCGCTGCAGCGACCGACCTTGAAGTGCGTGACTCAAGTGAGGAGCTCGAGACGTCGCTGGTGGCACCCTTGAGTCGAATCGCGCATGTGCAAGGTCACTTGGACCAAGATATCAGGACTACTTCATGTCGCCGATAAAGTCCTCTCTTTGCAAGCTCTTTGCAAAATGAGTGGGCGCGTTGATCGCGTCAGGACAAGCGCACTAGATGAACTATCCACTGACTGTGATGGCCTGACGAGGTGTCGTCGATTTGCGTAAGTATGAAGACGCCTGTCTCTGGCAACCAAGGCGCTGACGCGTCACTGTTTGCAATTGCCCCATCCTTGCGCCTTGCATTGCGAGCTTTCTGCTTTTGCCTGTTGGTCGCCGTGTAGGTTGGATGGCTCTCGCGGTAGCGACGCCAATAGTCGGGGTTCTTACGGCGCCAGCTCGCCTGCGCTCGCTCTTGATTCTCGTGGTAGTCATGGTCGGTTCTTCGCTTGGTTCTTTGCCACAGCCTTTTTCGTGCACGCTGGCAATCTTCTCTCGAACAATATGTTTGACTAGGGGCCTGAGGCTGAGGGTGAAACGCTTCACCACAGGCACTGCACCAGCGCTTTTCCATACTCAAACTCCGTCGTAGTTGTTGCAGGATCTGCAGCCTGTGACGCCTACCAGCATGCTTGCGCATAGGAAAAATGCGTCGCGCTAAATCACGGAATCACTGCGCTGCCGCTCGGATTAGTCCGTCGTCGAAGGCATTCCGAAAGGTGCGTTCGAGCGAAGCGGGCACCGCCGGTTGTCAGAGCCCATCGGGCGTCTAACCAAGCTATGGCGCCACGCCTTCCTGAGGACTTTGTCCCCAAATCCTCTACCTCCGAATGAAGCGCTCGGTCGCATCGCTAGAGTGGGAGTTTGATGTCTTCTGGCCGCGTTGCAGTGGGTCATGGGCGTCTGCTACGCGTGATGAGTCAAGCCGTTTTGTCGAGGTGATCAACGGCACAGCCTAGCTCCTACTGGGTGACCGAGAGGATCACGAATTTAGAAGGCTACACGTCCTACGTCGGTGAGATAAGTCCAGCGCCTGAGAAGATCTTCAACAGTGTGATTTCGAAGCCGCGGCGCCCAACGAGAAGTGGCTCACTGACATCACCGATGTGCCTTCCGCAGTGTGGCCTTTCACGCAAAACCGACACTGTTAGAAAATCAACTCCATTTAAAGCGGACCCACGTAAGTACCCATGAAGTGTCGCAACGTCGTTCGACCGACCGCTACTCGTTAGATCTTGGCGGAGCTGCACTCGCCACGGGAAAATCCCGGTACAGCTTGAAGAACTTGAACATCTTTGGCCATTCGTGGCGTGGCTTGAAGACGATGGCGACCTCTTGACCGTTGAGCGCGGATTCAGAGATCACCACGTGGTCAACAACCTGCTTCGCATTTGCGAACTCTTTGGCGTTCACTTTGCACACGGCCTTGAAGAATGGGCCGCTGAGCCATTCTTGTACCTCGGGCTCATTCTGAAACCTGAGGTATCCGGCAAGGGATGCATGCGCAACAGCGACCATGGCGAACCCCAGCGGGATGTCGTCTCGCACCAAGATGTACATCTTCATGATTTCTGCTCTCGCGGTCGGAAACTCGAAAGATCTTGAACGGTGTTGTGAAACGGGACTGACGGGCCGGCTTATTGTTGGAGCCGACCGATCTCTTCCAGCGCGAGTTCCAGGAAGTGCTCCTCTCGGTCCCCAGGGCTCATGGTTGCGATCTCAGGAGTGAAGTAGTCCAACAGGAAGTCAACACCCGTGAGGCCTCCCAATGGTTTGTGCCTGGTGCGCAGGAAATCCCAGACGAAAACGTCGGCAGTTTGGTGGAGCCTGTAGAGCTCGCGCAGCTTCACGAGCATTGGCTGATTCAGCCGCTTGTCCAGCTGAAACGCCGGGTACCCCTCTTCTCGCACGGTGGTCCTGGCGGCCACCAGAGGAACAAGCTGCCTGGCTGATTCATGACCACTGGCCTGCGACTGCACCAAGCGTTCCTCGAACTCTGCGGAGCTCAGCAGAACGTAGCAAGCGGGCGATGCAACTTCACCGACTCCATCATTTGGTTGGTTTGTCATGGTTCCCCCGCAGACCGGGTCGGAGGAGGCGTGGGACCATCCACCCGTCGAATGTTCACCAGGTCGGCTCTCATGATAATTCCCACAACTCGCTCTGGGGCAGTGCTTGCGTGCGCACAAAGTACTGCCGGGCACCGTCAACTGAAGGCCCTGAGATGAGCTCAAGGTGCTCTTTCAATGCCCACGAATGAGCATTTCTCGATAGAACACCAGCGCGCCGCGCAGCGTTGACCAGTGGCTCGTATCGCTCCTGGAACCTCCGGAGGTCGGACGACCAAATAATGCGCGAGACCCGTCGTCCCGTGTCCCTTACCTGGGTTGAAATCAACCCTTGATTCACCAAGTCATACAAGACCTCTTGCTTGAGCTTCAAGACAATCGCAGCCTGAGGGATGGTGAGCCAGTCCATTCGCTTGTGTCTTTCGGCCGGCCGCCATGCGCGAACTTCCCTCACGCTGAGATCCAAGTCGCCCAGATGCGGGGACTTCTCGGAAGAATAGATACGAAGTTCACCAGCGCATATGGCCGCCAGGAATTCACACGTATCCTGCGCGCGGATCCACTTTCTGAAAGCCTCGCTCAAGCTCACAGTGCCCGCGATCGCGACGGATGTCCTGACGCGCGCGAGCACCATGCATGTCAGCTCATGCACCGAGCTTCGCGAGATGTTCGCGCCACTTGCGCGCAGCGTGCCCGAGGCGATCAGCACAGCGACTCGTCTTGGTGGAATCCCCAGAAGGTCGACAGCCTGTCCGACGGTGAGCGAGTCGTCGAGATGTGCTTTCAACATCTCGCGATGTTCATCTCGGACAACCAGTTTGCGCCTGCCTTTCCCGGCACGTCGGATGCACAGATGCCCATCCGGAACCGAGTCGATCAGGCGCGAAAGGCGCTTCAGGCTGACATTGAGCTCTTGCGCCAACATCTTGAGACTGGGCTGAAGTTCAGTCGCTTTCTCAGTGGGTGTACTGATGGGATTGATCGATCTGGCTGACTGGATCACGTACGTGTGCATCGCATCCTGCACCCGCTTGCGCCACGCGTCCGAGGCAAGATCGCGAACCATCCGGCTCAGATTGGGAAATGCCTCTCTCGCCAGTTGGGGCACACCGGTTGCGAGTGGTGGCTGGCGAACCTGATCCAGCAGTTCCGAAAAGGATGCGGGCCACCCGTTGGCAATCTTGGCGCCAGCAATGGCCAAGGTTCGTTGCACCGCAACACGGCGAACAGCTGCCCGCTTTTGAGGCTTGGCCGTTAACCCAAAGTGAGCGAGTGCACCCAGCCAGATCAGAACTTCATGAGGTGTGTCACCCCGATGCAGAGCACGCGCAACTTCAACTTCGATAGGGGCGTCTCCCAACCGTCCAAATGGCTCACCACACTTGCACGTCTGCAGGTTGCTGGAAGCAAACTTGATCTGGCTCCCACAGGCGGAGCATTCATCAGTAAGCCAGACCTGGTGAATCGGGCAGATCGGCAGAAAACTCGACTTCCATGACTCTGACCAGTGCACCGACCCCTCGCGCAAGCAAGTTGAACAGACCCGAAGCTGCGCAGAAGACCGAATGCCCAGCGTTCTCGCAAGCAGCTTTGTCTCGCGCAAGCCGTTTTCGTGAGCAACGCGATGCCAGTAGCCGAGTTGGCACTCGTCGCTCTCCCTCACTGGACGAATCAGTAACTGACCGTGCAGATCGGGTGCTACACCCGCTGAAATCTCCCGACTCACTTCGGCCAGTGCAGCTGGACTACTGCTGCCTTCCTGGCGGAGGTTAGTGATGTGGTCCGGTTTATTGCAAGAGCTCATTTCAGTGATCCTGAAACAGGTTCTCGCCTCCAGCGGCTCTCTTCGCGGCGAATTTCAAGTTCTTGCTTCGAAGGTGGCTGACGCGACGACGCAGCCAAGCCAAGCCATCTACCCCCACGAAGAATGAAGACAAGCCGGGCCTGTTCAGCGAACGGAACAGCCGAATTTCCCCAGTCATTGCAGCCTCCAACAACAACATACGTTCTATGGTTCTGGATGTCGCCACTCTTTTCACTTCAGGACCGAAGAGGGGCCACTTGAACTTGGCTTCCTGTTCATCCAAGGGTTCGCACTGCAGCTCAAGCTTGAGCATCAAGTTGCTTGCGCTCTCCTTCGTGACATATCGACACCGTGCGTATTCGATAGTCTGCAAGACTCCTGCGTTGTAGAGCATATGGCCCGTGTCCTCATCAAGAGCGTTCACTTTGCAGAACTCTTCCCTTGTGAGCAATGACCGACGAAGGTGAAGACGTGTCCTCACCTCCTCTGACGGAACGAAACGTAATCGAGCGTGCGAAGTGTTGGAACGATCCTCGGTCCGTATCATCCCTAAATGGGCCCACCGAATAGCGGTGCGGCTACTGACGCCCAGAATTTCGCTGAACTGGGCCACGCTCATGCCAAGTCGATCATCTCGAACAAAGCACTTGGCACCTGCCCTAGGCCTTATATCGATTTCAGGGCGACCGGCCAAGATGGCTTGAAGGAGGAGCTCAAGATCAATACTTGACGCCAGCGATGGCTTCTGCTTTTCAAGATCGTTGATCCGCTGAATATGTCGCATGCCGCCCGCATATGCTCGGTATTCTTTCAGGTCTCGAAAGAAAGCAAGTACCCCGGCGTGTGACGCACCGACTTCGCGGTTGTTCGACTGAAAATATTCCGCGATGTTTTCTACCGAGCCTATGAACTTTCTCTTGCTCAACTGGTAGCAATCCATTCGCGCCACGTAGTCAATGAGTGACCAGGTCAACATGGACCATGCTGCCTGCGAGCTAGCTTCTGCGCTCTCAAGCGTCGAGGGCATCGACCCGCAAACGCGTTGCTCGAAATCCCCCCAGACGGCTTGATGGATTCTCAGCTCCTGTGGAGTGCAGTACTTTGCGCCTTCAAAAAACTCACCCTCACTCATCTGGCTGGGAGTCCTCCCGAACTTCGGTGTGCGGCTGCCGGGTACCAGGAAAAGTTGCGGATCGCGCTGTATGAAGCAACTGTGACGAGAACAGATGTGGTAGCCAGTCAATCGCCATCTCGCTCGAAAGTAACCATCGTCGACAAGGCAGTGTGGGCAGTATCGAGGTGGAGAAAACCGAGAATATGCCGCCCAATCGGGAGCGGGGATACCTGCGTACAGGGGGTACCCTGAGTTCACCATGCGGACCTGATTTTGATCTCGCGGAGCTGTTAACTTTGTGGTCTTTGTGCGATGTCGTATCCGGTTCACGTCGTTCCATGACGGTCGCTTGATGCCATGATCATGAGCCACATCCATAAGGTAGGTGTCGTTCCACTCGTCTGCCTTGAGCGGCCTGTAGATCAGCGATTGCGAATCCGTATGTGACGGGTTGTACTGCGCCATCATTGACTCCTGGGCGCGTACGGCTCACCGGTACCAGATAGAGCCTTGCCATTGAACTTGCTTGTGAAGGGATTTCGTTCGTCAGGACTGTCCGTGAAGACGCACTCACGAAAAGCTTGTGCGAAGACCTCGCCAGGCTTGGGCGAACCACTCTTGCGAGAGCCGATCTCCACAGCCCTGACGAAAAGGGCCCGGATGTTGCGCAGGCGCCCGCCGCTGGCCATGGCCATCGCGGCTGCGTTGGCGTCGTTCTGGAAGTCAAGTATTTCGATGCCCTTAATCAATGACGAGAATGCTTTGAGCACAGTTTTTAGCTCTGTGAGATCCTCCTTGCCGTGAGACAGCGGGCGCAGCTGGATGGCCTCATGGAAGCGGTCACCCAACTGCTCATTGGTCATCCACAGGACCTTGGCGGCGTGAGTACCAGCCAGTGCGATGGGGACTCTGGATTCGCTGGAGAGCGATTTGATCCAGTCGCCCACCATGTAGTGGGACTTCTGGCCCCCGCGGTCCGCCAGGTGATTAACCTCGTCAAAGATGATCAGACGAGTTTTGCACTTCTTGAGCAGGGTCAGCAGCTGGTAGGTCAAGTCCTCCTCGTTCCCCCTGCCTGCAAAGGGTGACCCCATGATGCGTAGGATTCGTGAGCAGAGCAGCTTGATCGTGCACTTCGCAGGTACTGGGACCAGAAGCACCGGGATCTCGGTGAACTCTTGGTGTTCGATCCTGGGATACCGACTGGCGAACTTGGCAAGTACCGTACTCTTGCCCGTGCCAGTTTCCCCGATGATGGCCATCCCGGCTGGCTCCTCCTCCACACATCGAAAGTCCACCAGTCCTTTCAGACCCTTCTCAATCCTGATCACCTGTGGAAACCTCCCGTAGAAGCCCCTGAGTTTGCGGATGGTGGGTGCAATGTCCTCAACGTGCACATCAGTGTTCATGGGACGACTCCTCCAGGTCGGCGGGAAGTTCAACCTCCACGTCGGGAATGTCCTCGCGATGCAGGCCCACAGAATCTACGGTCGACATGCGCGCATCGCGGGTGCGTACCGGGCGGGCCACAGGTTGCGTTTCTGAAGAGGGCTCGCGAGAATCCTTGGAGGTCTTGTTGGCCATGCGCGCGCCCTTGCGCCGCTGCGCATGCTTGGTGGCCTTCATGGCTTGGTTCGCCATTTCACGCACCGCCTCATCGGCCCTGGCGGGGCTGAGATCGGCCTTGGCGCCGTCGGATGCGACGTTCGAACGATGGGCTTTGGCTTGCTCAATCGTCACGCCGTTGTAGTCGGGCTCGCGATTCAGGGCTTTGAAGAACTCTTGGTTGATCGGGTCCCAGATCGAAACGACACCGACGTCTCGGCGTGCCCACTTGACGGTGACCTTTGAATCGCGCGGAAGGCACGCGCGAAGGTTCTGCAGCTGGCTGGAGTCGTACCGGAAATTGTTGAGATCGATACCGTAGTGTTGAACCCTGCTGGTCGTCACCTCGCAGAACTCGATGTCGATGTCCTCCATGTTCATCTTGAGCAGGGGTGGGCAGATCTTTGCGCCTTCCTCCCAGACCTCCAGCGGCGATCGGCCTCCCAGGCCTCTGTGTGGCCTTCGGTGGTATTTCTCGCAGATCCATTTGTGACAGGCACGATCAAGCTCTTCGAGAGTGAAAGCTGCTTCCTTGTAAGGGTCAAATCCCACTCTCTTGTGGTGATGATCCAGTGTTGAACCTGGCAGGGTGTGAATGAGCTCGTAGTTGATCCGTCGGTTAAACCGCTCCACGAATGGCTTGGCATTTGGTTCGCGGCTAGGTGCGAATTCGGTCGCGATTCCCAAGCTCAACAGCGCATCTGCAACTGCCTCGGCATGGAACTCCGGGCCGTTGTCCATCAACACCCGTTCAAACCACCCAAAGCATGGCCATGTCAGACCCAGTTCGGCGTACGTATCTTTGAGATACGCCTTGGGAAGCAGTGCGTGTCTGAGAGCTTCAAAGACGGCTGGCACGCCATGGCCTGCCAAGCTGAGATGAAAACCCAGGACGCACCTGGAACGGCGATCGAGAACGATCGTCATGTCTGGACGGCCCACGGTCTCGAAGTCCTCATTCACGACGATGATGTCGGCTGGCGTGTGGTCGATCTCGACCAACTCCAGAATCCTCGTCACCCGTCGAGAAAGTTGCAGATGCTTGAATTTCCGTTTCGCGAACTCTGGCGACGTTTCAGCGATCTCAAGATCGAGCGCTGAGACCAGAGAGACTCGGCGCTGAACAGTTCGAAGCGAAGGTGGGGCGAGCTTGTGCCCCTCCTCCCGCGTTTGGTTTGCGCGGTCAACTTCAAGCCGGACCGCGTCAAAAACGTGCTGAGCTGAAGACCTCCGTTGGCCGAGCGCAATCGTCTCAATGGCGTCATCGATGAACCGTTCAATGATCGGGTCGATGCGGCTCTCACCTTTCCCGCCCTGTGAGTCAAAGCCGGCAATCAGCGCCCGCACGTCACTCATCGCCCCAAGGTACTTGCGCTGCCAACGATAGATCGTGGACGTTGAGGGCACGCGATACTCACCTCGCTCAGCGGCGACCTTGGTGATCTCTATCGCGAGCTTTTCCTTCGACAAGAAAAATGCACCTGCTCGTTCAAGGCGAGTGATGTAGTCGACTCGGCGGTGTGTCTCCGTCCGGGATAGTTCGGACAGCATTTGAAACCGGCTGGAATCAGGTAGCGTTGCCAAGACTTTGCGAAGTGAGGCCTTGCGCTGCGCAGCAGTTTTGAAATCTCCGGAGAGGTACTTCGTGACCAGGCCGTATGTTGAGATGCGAACGCGTTCGCCGGTCTTTCGGTTTTCGAGCAGCGTATCTTCGGTGGGCGAGCCATTGATGACGCAATATTCAATGTCATCAAGGTAGACGGTTTGGTTCTTGAGCAGGGTGAGCATGACAACCTCACTCTTGGAAGCATTCGACAAACTCTTCCGGGTCTCGACCCATCACGCGCCGCAGTAAGGCGTTGCACTCCTCTTGAGCCTCTCGCCAGAGACGAAGGTCGTTGGCCGTAGGAGTGGTGCTGCTCATCGGATCCCACACCGTTTTGTCGATACCTGTTTGCCGCTTGGCGCCAACCGGGCGTTTGCGCAACAGTTCTTTGAGCCGTTCCTGCAGGCCATTTGGCTTGATGTCTTCCTCGGCCATGACGGCGAAAGGAACACCGCAATCCTTAAGCGCCCTGCACGTGCGAAGCAATGAAGCGCGCGGCTTCTCGAGCTTGAGAAGCCAGTCGCCTTTCACTTCAATGACGAGGGATGTGTGTGGCAGCCCAACGTGCAGATCCGGGGTGTAGTGAAACTGTTGCCCGGTGCTTGGATCCATGAGCTCAAGCACAAATGGGTGACTTCTGCATTCAAGGACAGCGGACGCGATCTCCATGATGCGCAGGGCGTCCTCCTCCACCAAAGACTCGTAGCGCGTCTGACTGAACCGGCTGGATGCAAACCGACCACGGGACCTGTGGCCGCTTCGAGTAATGACGGGGCGCACCTTCCTGGGTGACAAGATCTCCGCGATGCGTTGCTCAACTTCATCGGCGGATGGCAATGTGTACCAGTCGACTTTTTCAGATTTGAAAGGCATGAGAATCTCCTCTGAGTCCTGAAGAGGACTCAATTGCGTCAGTAAGGGCGAGCAGACCCAGCCGCTGGCGAAAGGCGGCCTTGACACGGGAGTTCCAGGCTTAGATACTTAAGGCACTCAGTTCTTGGAATAGTTTTCCTGGAACTTCCGGCGAGCTGCTCAGCAATGGGCTCTCGCCGTTTTCTTTCAGGCCATAGGCGACTCCTTTCCAGGAGGGTCCTGAGAGCTCGCCTTCCAGAGCACTAGAAGGCGCGCCACATCCTCTGTGGCGTACATGAACTGTTTCCGACCAGGGACCCTGATCGGTTGAAGCTGTAAGTGGCCTCTTCTGCGCGCCGTCCAAAACGCGCTGGCGCTCTTGAATTTCAGCAGCGTGCGCGCTTCCTCCGCCGACAAAACCTTGCCGTACTGCCGTGTCATGGCCGCCACAGTCTCAACTTCTTCTTTCATCATCACACGTAGTCACAACACGTCAGTTGATTGCTGAAGACTTTGATTCTGGAACGCTTGCTGTTGCTTGGGAAGAAGCGTGAGGTCAAAAATCTCACCAACAGAAAGCCAGATGGTGAGAAGGAGTGCCGACGATGGGGGTTGATCAGTATTCGGATCTCGATCGCTTTCGCGTGATCGTTTGGGCCACCGCAGTTGTCACTCGCTGTGGAGGGAAGAGCACTCACGCGCGAAAACTCTTTGATCCATCGAAGACAGGTCGGGAGTCAACCTTGTTTAACAAGTGCTTGGCTGAAGGGCGACCTTGGCCGGAAATTGAGGGTGCTGATGGAACGCCAGGGGAAGCCGTTCGGATCGAAAGAGCCTACCCAGGCACCTTGATATGGTTGGCCCACCCAATCTGGAGGGCACTCGGGCTTTTCCCGAGCTACATGCTGGAACAAGTCTTTCTGGACTTACTGGCGATGAGGCCTGCGGTCTTGGAGCTGGTTTTTAAGCAGTCCTCTGGATCTCCAGATTTCTGGCAGCACCCAGTGCCAGACATGCTTCAAGCTCTCCACGAAGAAGGAAGTCTGGACGCCTTGCTTTCGCTGATGCTGCTTTCGCGTCAAGCCTATTGCTATTGCGACGTGGTCACTTACCGGCTGATTGTTCCAACCATATGCGAGCTGGTAAAAACGATCTCCTGTATCCAGTGGATGCCGACATCCATGCGCCAGACGTTTGTCAACATCGTCGTTCGTACCATCACAGCTCAGCAGCCGAAAGAACTGACCGTTGAGATGGCGCGCGAGTTCCGCGGAACTGGCGTCGCCCTCGAATCATTAACCTACACGGACAGGAACATCAAGTCTTCGGCCGAGGATGTTGAGGTAGCCCTCGAAGGGAGCGGTGTGATTCACACCACCATGAATGGATTTCTTATTCCCCCAGACGCCTTGGCGATCATTCATCGAATAGGGAGGGTTTATGCATGGTAGTAGTAGGGCCTTCTGCACCGCTGCGGTCAGTACATAGGGACCACATATTCGAGAGCTGGAACCGGGTCGTCTAGTTCTAAAGGAATGTTGGGGCAGAGCGATTTCGGAACTTCGAATTCGAGACGTCAGGCGGTTGACGATTCCTAGCGGTTACTATGGTGCTCTTGCGCATCGGTCCCTTCTAGGCTGGCCGCAGGATTTTCATTAGATCTGTTGCGGATGAATGGCGCCGGTGCAGCAGCGCGCTGGTGCCAATTCTGCTGAACGAACGGGTCGGTGACGGCATACCGCCCGTATCCCCTGCGGACGGTGATGTCGTAGTCCTGCAGCAGCTGTGCAATGCGCTGTACCTGATCGGCGGTGACTTCGCGACCGACCGCGTCAGAGTAAGAGCCGAGTGCTGCGGCGGAGGATGGGCCACTGGCGTCTCCTTCCGCGTTGGGCAACGCGGTGGAATACGGCGCGAGCGAGGGTGCCCAGTTCCTCGTCTTGTTGATCTCGATGTCGGTGGCGGCTTCCTTAAGTGTGGCGATGACAGGAAGATACTGGTCAGCCTCCTTCGGTTGGAATCGCTGCAAGGTGCGCAGGGCTCGCAGCAGTACCTCCGGTCGGCGGTCGAGCAGGGCAAACGAATGGCTGGCCTCAGCAGGTTGGGGAGGACTTTAATGCCCTCCTGCGCTTGGGACGTGCTCACCGGCGCGCTCCAATCGCCGCCCGGTGTGCCCTGATCGAGGCAGCATATTGGACGCGACAAATCGAGAGTCACTCAGAACAGATGCCAACTGAGCTTGCCCTTCGCGGTCGCGAACAGTAGCATCATTAACAGCGCGACTGCGCACAGCTTGGCCCAGAAAATGTGCGCCTGGGCCTTAACCGACGTGATTTGCAGCTGCCCGCACCTGTCCTCGAGGCAGGCTGCCCGCAGCTCGGCCTTCTCCTGCTCGAGCACCCGTTGCAGCAGTCGATGCACATCGTCTTTTTCGAGCTCGACCACGTTGCCGTTCTCTGTGTGCCGCCGCAGGCCGTCGAGGCGATCCGCCCAGAATGCTCCCGAGCCGTCGACTTGCACGCTGAATTGAAACTTGCCGCTCAAGTAGAAGCGGTTGCGACGTTCGAGGTTGTCGGCGCCTCCGTCGACAGATGACAGAGAACCTTTCGCGACGGACGCGTCCGGATGAAGACTCGCGACCCAGTCAACTAGCTGGTCGCGCAGATACGTCCCCAGGCCTATCGATTTCGGCTCCGTGCGGATGTGGCCGATGGGCCCGAGCTTGGCCACACTGACTGCGCCTTCGGGGTGCGCCGCGGTGCGTTCCAGCACGCTGAAGTGCAGGCGATTGAGTTGCGTGTCTGAGCTTGGTGACATCGACCTCCAAACGTCTTTCCCACGCGTGCCCAGTGGTTTAAAGCGCACCTCATACCAGTGCTGACGGTCGAGCCGGTCCGGTGACGCAGCGCTCCATTGCGCGAACTCAACCCAGCCGTACAGCGTGGTGTCTTCGTTGAGTGCAGCGCGAATGAGGCGCGAGCCGAGCACTTTGGCGGCACGGCGAGCTTGGTACTCGTAGTCGGGGATAGGCATTCGCAGGGCTATAGGGCAATTTGGGGTGAAGGGTTTAGCGATCGCAAACGCAGTAGCGCCTGCCGCTGCGAGCATAAAACCGAACGGTTAGCCGCTGAGAAACAGGTGGTGATCGATGCCAAGGGTGCGGTCGCAATCAAGCCCGCGTAAGGCGAACTGTTGGCCTGCGCATCAGGCGGGTTGATCCCGTTCAACGGCACGTCAGCGTAGTGCCTCGCCCGCAAGGGCTGTTTCAGACTGGGTGCTGTCGGCTGAGCTAACGCTCCGAACGTGCGATCTGCACCAAGTTGCAGACATTCAGGAGTTGGCGACTGGGGGTGATTGCTGCGGTCACGACTAGACTGCTGCAATCGGCCAGGAGTAGCCGGTGGGGTACTTCCGAAGCGGACGTTCAATGTTTGAGGGAGGCGTCACCCGGCGGTACGACCCGTCATTGCTGTGTTCCATGACAAGAATGCGCCACTGCTGCGATTGCAGAGCCATCGCTCGACAGCGGCACACATGCCTTCACCATCCTCGCCCAGAGCAAGAAGGCCAGAGAGCGGCGGCCCCAAAACTGCAAGTTTGGCAGCGAGGGCACCATGCATGATGGTGCGCACTTCCACATCAATCGCCGGGTTCGCCGACGCTGCTGCCTGCATGTGACGCCAGCATTGACTGTGGAAGAGCTGATCTTGGGATAGACGGCTCATTGAGTTTGCATCGTACGCGGGCGACGTACGCCAGCGATGCTTGACACCATTGCGCGAGATCCCGACGTAACGCACCGGCCCGTTCTTCTGTTTGGCTAAATACAAGCAGGCACCTTTTTCCCTCCACGCCTTCTCGTTGACCACCTCGTACTGAGCTTGGAGCCAAGGACCAATGCGCGCGTCCTTAGGGTTCTTGTCGATCCTCCGCTTCCAAAGCGGGGCTTCGAGGCGATGAATCTGTAGTACTGGGGTCGAGGCGCTGAAGATGGACTCGGCAATTTCTTCTGCGGAGGATGACATTGGATTCAAGGTTACGGCGAGGAGCGGTTGTTCTGGTGACGCTTAATGTTGAAGTTCAGCGGCTGCCGAAGGCATTCCGCTGCAATGGCGGCTTAGTCATCATTCGCTAGATTCTTGCGACACCTAGCCCTTGCTGCAGTCGCCAAGCGAACTGGAAAGGTACCCAGCATCCTTGCAGGACTGGACACAGCTAACACGTTCAGTCACGGTAGCAACTGAGCGGCATTTCTTAGGAGTGGCTTTGTGCTTGCACGCCTCACGTATCTGGGCAGCCGCAAACGTGGTCTTGGCACCATTGATCACCTTGAGTACACAAGAGTTGAAGTAGTCGGCATCAAAAAGAGCAAGGGCGGGCTTGAGGCCAAAGGCTTCAGGGTACTTTTCCAACGCTGCAGCCGTGGCGTGCTCTGGCGTCTCCCCTTCCAGCATCGGATACGAAGATCCATCAGGCAGAGTCAGATACCGCGTCGCCGGCGCTTGAGCGTTAGCGGCACCCGCGGCTAAAAAGCCGGCCATCAACCAAATTGAAAGGTGGGGTGCGAGTTTCATTTTCACTACGTCCAAAGCATACCGAAATCTAGTGTGTATTCTGGCCTTCCCTCCAGGAATTCAGCGAATCGTCTTCTCCACACCCTTTGACTATCGACGGAAGTGACCGCTACCAGGCCCGCTGTACGGCCGCTTTGGGCCAGTTTCGAGCCTCAGCTACGATGACACCCATCGGCCAGAAACGGACGTCGGTTTTGATTGGTGGCAACTTTTGCGAAGGGGTGCTCATGTACTTTGCTATGGTTTTTACTCTCGCTCTTACAGTGATCGGGATAAGCATCTTTCCGCTCTTCGCGTCGTACGTCGTTTCGAAGCACGAAAAGAAGACGGTAGTTTTTTTGCATTTAAAAGATCACGTTTCAGAAAGTGAATTTGAGGCAAGGTGGGTGAAGTGGACAAAGTTTGGCCACACGGTCGCACAGGTTTCCGGCTGCGCGTTTGTTGCAATGGCTCTATGGTCAAGGTTTTTCAATGTGACCTGACTGTGTAACGCGAACCAACTTAAGACGACAGTATTCGGCCGAGGCTGTGTGAAAACACTTCCGCGTTTGCCGTTCAAAAAATAAAATCAGGCCATCCGTTTGGAGCGAGGTGGCCCATGAAGAGATTCATCGAAGGCGAGTCCCGCCAGCAAGTGACCTTGCTGCCCGAATGTCTTGATGACTATATCGGAGAGGACAACCCGGTGCGGGTTGTCGATGCCTTCGTCGAGGAACTGGATTTGCTCGCATTGGGTTTCGAGGGTGCGGATCCGGCCGCCACAGGTCGCCCGGCGTACCATCCGAGCGTTCTGCTCAAGCTCTACATCTACGGGTATCTGAACCGCATCCAGTCCAGCCGCCGCCTGGAGCGTGAGGCGCAGCGCAACGTCGAGCTCATGTGGCTCACCGGTCGCCTGTCGCCCGACTTCAAGACCATTGCCGACTTCCGTCACCACAACGGCGCAGGCATCCGCAACGTCTGCAAGCGCTTCATTGGTTTATGCCGCGAGCTCAAGCTCTTCTCCCAGGCCATCGTCGCCATCGATGGCAGCAAGTTCAAGGCGGTCAACAGCCGCGACCGCAACTTCACGCCTGGCAAGATTGAAGCCCGCCAGCGCCAGATCGAGCAGAGCATCCAGCGTTACCTGGACGCGCTGGAGACGGCTGATCGCACACAGCCCGCCGAAGCCGAAGCGAAGACCGAACGGCTGCAAGACAAGATTCGGGCTCTGCGCGCACAGATGCGTCAGCTCGACGAGACCCAGGAGCAGTTGAAGCGCGAGCCCGATGGGCAGCACTCCACCACCGACCCCGACGCGCGCTCCATGGTCTCGCAGGCCAAGGGCTCAGGGCTGGTGGGCTACAACGTGCAGACGGCAGTGGATGCTCAAAATCATCTCATCGTGGCGCATGAGGTGACGAACGTCGGCAACGACCGGGCGCAACTGAGCAAGATGGCCCGAGCGGCCCGCGAGGCCATGGGTACGAAGAGGCTGCAGGCCTTTGCCGATCGCGGCTACTTCAACGGACCGGAGATCAAGGCCTGCGAGGACGCGGGCATCACGGCCTTCGTACCCAAGCCGATGACATCGAATGCGAAGGCCGAGGGACGCTTCGACAAGAGCGACTTCATCTACATCGCCAAGGACGACGAATACCTGTGCCCAGCGGGCGAACGGGCCATCTGCCGGTTCAGCACGCTGGAGAAGAACGGGCTCAATGTCCATCTCTACTGGAGCAGCGCCTGCCCGGGCTGCGCGATGAAGGCGCAGTGCACGACCAGTAGCTTCCGGCGCATCCGGCGCTGGGAACACGAAGAGGTGATCGAGCGCGCGCAGCAGCGGCTGGACCACAAGCCCGATGCCATGACATTGCGACGGCGCACTGTGGAGCATGTCTTCGGTACGTTGAAGCACTGGATGGGCTCGACGCACTTCCTGACCAAGACGCTGGCGCATGTGAGCACCGAGATGAGCCTGCACGTGCTGGCTTACAACCTCAAGCGGGTGATCGCCATCCTGGGCATGACAATAGCGATGAAGGCGGTGCGGCAGGTGGGGGCGTGAGCCTCTTTACGCAGCCAAACCGGCGTGCAACGGCATCGTTGCGGGTCTCAAACCCCTCAAAGCCGCGATCACGACCAATGGATGCCTTGAGGTCTACCAGGCACTCACGGCGCGCCAGTTCGGCATACTGGTGCTCCGAAGGCGTTTCCACACAGCCTCGGCCAGTAACAAACCTTCCGCGACGTACCCGAATCCTGCCATTTGCGGTAGCGCGCCCTCCCCGCCGCAGTAGCAAGGGAAGTCCAAGTCGTAGAGAATGGAAGGAATCAACGACGACCAGTTTGCGGGCTCCAACGGTAGCCGTGACGGCTGTTCATACTCGCGCGTGTTGATGCCCCGTCGCCTGCCACCCCCTAGTGCCGCTCCCTGTTGCGGCACTCTTCGCAAAATCCTACACTCTGGCGATCGTGGACTCGCCGCGCGGCAAAGTCCGAAGATCAGGGACGGTTGGTCGCGGCGTTGACACCGACTCGCCGCCGCCAAAAGCAACTTTGCGAGAGGGAAGTATGACGCCTCGCTCGACGCCTTCAATGCCGGGCCGCCTTCGAGCGTGGCTCTATGTCCTCGCCGCTATGACGTCAAGTATTGGTTGTGCGTATGCCAATGGCTCGGCGAACCCCGATCCAATGCCGCCACTCGTTGAGGAGCAGCCAGGAGAGTCTGAAGAGTGGTACGTGAACACTGAGGCGTACCCCTCAGCCCTTGGTGCCAACAAGCGCACCGGCAGTGGGGGCGACAGCAAGTCGAAAGGCGTGAGGTCGTGCACCACTGCCTCAGAGGGGGACTTCATAGCTCAGTCGCTGAGCAAGGTCAGCGGTTGCACGACATCAGGTGAACAGTTTGCGCAATGCTGGATCGACTTCTCCGACTTCGTGGACATACAACCTGGGGTGAAGGAACCCCGTACGGCGTGCAACTCCGTATTTGTCCGGAGCAAGTCCGGCTACACCAATCGCAGGAAGAACGCGAAGGTGGACGGCGCATTCCTCGTCACAACGGCCGAATCGAGCCTTTTGCGCTACGACGGGACGTCACCGGTCGAGAAGTCTCTCCCCAAGTTCAAGGCCACAACGCCTGGCCTCTATCACGTGGAGTTTGACCCGGATGCGCTCACGCCGATTCGATTGGTACTTCCCTTGGAGAGTGTTGAGGAAGTAGCGGCAGAGTCGATTCGATCTTCGCTGAACAAGGCGATGGGGTTTGGCCGGTTAACTCGGCTCGACTTCCTAGACTATGCGAACGACTCACCCTCACTTGGTCTGATCATTGGGATCGATTCGTTTGCTGTGCGATGCAATTCAAAGGTTCGCTTCTGGATTCCGCATGCTCGACCCCTCGAGTTCCAAGCGCAAATCGGAAAAGTAGATCCTGATTGCGACGATCGTTCAGTGCTTGCCTCAGTCGGTGGGGCGCAGAACGCCATCGGCAAAGGTATCAGCGATGCACTTGTCGACATGATTGAAAAGTCGTTTGAGGGGTCCGGCGTCGGCTCTGACAAATTTGATGACTGGGCGCGGAAGGATCCGCAATGGGCGGCTTTCATGAACACTGGCCATGTTCAAGGTCGCTATTGCGACTCTATGGGAAGGCCGTCCCTATGTGTCGAACTCTCATGGGATTTCAAGGAGGCGTGGCGTGCGCATGTCCACAAACTCCTGAAGGCGGTGCCGACAAAGGCCGGGCGGATCTCGTCACGAGAACTTGAAGCCGAACGCAAGCGGTCGCTCGAGGCCGCACAAGCGGTGCGCAAGCCGAGCACGCTCCACTCGGGATTCGTCTTCCCTGCGGCGAAGGATGAAAAGGGTGGTTGGCGTGACCGTGATGTGGTCATCTATGCAGGCTTGCTGTGCTTGTCTGGAGAACAGCAAGGCTGTGAAGCTGTAAAGAGGGCTCAGACACCTCATACGGGTCCTGAGACTCTCTTCACCGGAGGGCGCATGTGGCGGTCTCCAGACCTCCGAGGAGACCTTCTCCCTCCCGAGCAGCGGAAGGGTCAAAAGGATTCGTTTTCGGGAGATCAAATGAACGGCTACGTGGCCTACCTGCTCAAGGCGGGAGACGCGGAGTCACTCAAGGCGTACCTCCACTACCTCACACGGCACTCGAAACCAGTACCCTCGAGAGAAAAACCTCTCGATACCGTGTACAGGTTCTGCGACGACGGGCAGATGACCTGCTACGCTGGCGGGCCCGATTGGTATTGGATGAACCTCCTCGCGAGAAAGCTAAATCTACTCGACCTAGTGCCCGCGGCCGAACGTGATGTACCCACTCGCTACGGTTTCGGTCCTGACGCAATTTACTGGCAAGCCGCAATGAACCCGGCGGGCTATCGCTTGCACCTGACCGGGATTCAGATCCTGCTTGCTCGTCGCCTCGATGTGAAGCACGTCGCGCTCGACAAGGCGGCGGCAGTTTTGGCTAGTCGCCAGCCGAAGAACCCTTTCTATCTCTATCTGCACTTGGGCAAAGACAAGCGCGTGTTTGATGCGGCGCGCGAGAAGTGTTCCATCATGCTTGGTGGTCAGACTGCCAATGAGGATTGGGCTTGGCAGAACACAGAGGTTGAGGAAAAGTGGAAGACCGGTGTGCATTGGGATTGCGTATTCATCTACAACCTTCTGAAATAGTGCGGGGAAGGCGAGTTCCGGAGTGGAAAAACGGATCGGGTCAGTGTCCCTAGGGCAACTGCGCACATCCGGGGCGTATCGCCGGGTGCGGCACTCCTAGGTGTTTGGTGCATCGACGCGATGCGCAAGTTGCTGCGTCGACCGCAGCGTGGAACGGATGATGCGGCCCAATGCGTTACTTCCTCTACTGCCGCAAGTCAACGGAAGTGGAGGTGACGCCGATCGAATCGCAGGAGCCGGGGGTATCCGCGTCCGCAGCGCACTCAAACTTGGTTGCGACAACTCGCGCTTGTTGTGGACGCCAGGACGACTGCATCGGTGGTCGTTTGGCAGTGTCGGAAGGCATCTTCTTAAGGTCCAGTCGCAGGTGTTCCGGTGAACCGCTTGGGGCCCGCGCCAGTCTCGGCTAGCATGACGGTCATCGGCCAGAAGCGGACATCGTCGCAATCGCCTTCACGCCACGAGCTACAAAGTCAAAATGAATCCTGAACGAGTACTCGAAGCCCAAAGGCTGCTGGCGCAATGGAACCAGCACGCCGACCTATGTGTGCGCTTTCCACTTTATGGCTGCTACCTGGAAGCACTTGCAGCGGAGCAAAGGACGGTGGCTGTGCATCAATTCCTCCGCCCCTTCCTTGCCCAGTTGAGGGATGCAACGCCAGTTGAGCTGGCCGAGCTCATTGATGCTCAGTGCCGTTCAGTCAACTGGCGAGGCCGAGCACACGGCTCATCCCCAGTTCCAGGGTTGCCGTTCGACTACCTTGAATCCATTGTCTACAGGTCGCTAATGCAACGGCGCAAGGATTTTCCCGACGATCCTTGGCCCCATGTGTGGCTGGCGTTGCTTCCTCCCGTACGTGCCGCCCAAGAAGTTTCCGACCCGAGAAATCTCTTGCTGAGTGCGTTGCGGCTCGATCCGACCAACGCATTCATTGCTGAGCGGTTGGCAGAAGATTACTTGGAAGGAATCGACTTTGCTTGCCATCATCTGCCAGACAGCCTGCTTGCGCCGATCAAAGTGCTGGAGCGCGATGGACAGGCATTGCGCGCGCTGATCCTCTTTGTCCCGCAGGAGCGACGAGGCTTCTTCTTGAACGCCTTGACCCACTACCAAGAAGAGCTCGCGGGAGCAGGCCATTCGATCAGCTTGTAGAAGTTAACCCTGACGATGTTCGTTCATGGCCCACCACTGCCTCAGCTCGCATGGCGGTCATCGGCCAGTAGCCGACATTGGGAGACGTCTTGGAAGACCTTGAGCGCGCAATCTGCGAGTGGTTTGTGGGGCACTCTTCTGAATACGTCGAGTCCTTGAGGTCGCAACTTCTGGGGGCGAAGGTCTCGCACCGGGAGTTCACGAACGGAGGCGGCGTGTTCGTTGAGCTCAAGCCCGCTGCCCGAAAGGCTCCTTTGGAGGGCTTGATTGCCAGTGGATATGTCGCAATCGACGGCCCGGAGATTCGCTCAATTGAGCTGGAAGCGGGCGCCTCAACGACACTATTCTTCGATTTAAACGGATTCGTGGACCACATCGAGATTTTTGCTCACTGCGGCGACTACCCTACAGACCGACATCCTCACCGTACGTCGCTTCATGTCAGTGCGCAAACCGTGACCGACTTGAGACCACCAAAAAAATCTGCCAAGTGACACAGCACCTCGCATGACGGTCCTCGGCCAGAAGCCGCCGGTCATGAACGACTGCTTATTGGCGGGTATTCGCTCCAAATCTCAGAGCACTTTCGCGTTTTCCAGTCAATAACGATTTTCGGGAGGAATCATGGGCACAGTCGTACATGCCGTGTCGGATGGCTGGCTAGGCGCACCTTGGATTTTTTGGTCAGGCTTGATCGGCAGCGGCATCACCGCTTCAGTCGCAATCGCCACGCTCGTGATTTCGAATTGGCAGAACTTCCGGCGGCAGACTGAACAGCTGAAGCACGACGCATCCGAAAAGCGTGAAGACCGTAAGCTGAGCATCCGCAGAGAGGTGTATTTGGCGGCAGTGGAACAGGCTCATGCGCTACTGGGGGCGATTGGAGGCCTTACCCAAAGGGGCCTCGACACCTCGACCGATGCCGAACCGTTACAAGCCTTCTTGAAAGCGAACGCAAAGGTCTGGTTAGTCGCAGAGTCCGAAGCCGCACACCTCTCGCGCGATTTCGCCAGCCAGATCTCCGAGTTGTTCCTGCTTTCGGTGGCTGCAAGCATGCCTGCTCGACTTGCGATGGAGCCTATACGAGTTAGGTCAAAGATGATCGAGCACAACGAGTCAGAAGCGCTGCGCATCTATGCCCAATTCAACGACGCAAGAATGAAGAATGCCCCCGAGGCCGAGCGACGTCGGCTGGGTGAACTTCTCCAGGAAACCCAAGAATTCATCGATAAATTGAAGCGGGTACAGCAAGTCGCTCGCTCTGAGGCAATGCCTGCCGCCTTTGAGGCGTACCGGGCAACCTTCGGTGAGATGCGGACTGTGCAACGCTCGCTGTGCACTCTAGTTGGTGCGCTGCGCGCTGAGTTGAATTTACCTCGTGACGACGAGGAGTTTCTGGACCAACTGCGCGATATGGAGCAGCGCGCTTGGGTCGCCCTGAACAGAGCGTTCGGCAAAGTTCCGCCTGTACCAATGCCCGAAATGTTCGAGGCGGCCGGTGCACAACCGCATCGCGCTCGGAGTCTCTGAGGAAATGGGCCAGAATCAGTTGCGCCGCATGTGTGTCAGAGCGGATGCCGCGGCTCGCAACGACGGCTTCGCGGCGGCCGATCTCGGCATACGGATGGTAGCTCTGGGCCCATTTCGAGCCTCGGCTACGATAGCACTCATCGGCCACGAGTGTTGTCTTCCACTGAAAACTGACCCAGTGGGGATGCGGACGAAAACTTGGACTACCAGGAGGTAGTTCATGTATTCGTACGAAGACAGGATGCGAGCAGTCCAGC
>NZ_JBWKZH010000042.1:0-53316 GCF_059424305.1 Hydrogenophaga sp. GW456-12-10-14-TSB4
CGGGGGCGTCGGCGGGCGCCGAGGGCGGCGTGATCACGGGGGCGGCGGCCGCCGAGGACATGCCGAGCTTCTCGAGAATGTTGCTGAAAAATCCCATGGTGTTCTCTCCTGGTTCCGTTGAAAAAGGCGCGCCTGGGTGGTGGTGCACGCGCGCCTCACGAGCATAGGCCATAAATGGGGCATCGGCGTGACCGAACTCCGGCAGGAAAACCGCCAGGCCACCGGCCGAATCGTTCACCTGGTGCACCCCCGCGCGGTAGAGTGCGCGCAGGCCTTCGGCCTCGATCACCCGCCCCACCGCACCTTCACCCAGCACCCGGCCCTCGCGCATCAGCAAGGCGCGGTCGGCGCAGCGCAGGGCCTGGTTGGGGTCGTGCGTGGTGAACAGCACCGCCAGGCCTTCGTGCGCCAGGCGGCGGATGGCGCGCATCACCAGGCCCTGGTTGCCGAAGTCCAGGCTGGCGGTGGGTTCGTCGAGCAGCACGGCCTGCGGCTGCTGCGCCAGCGCGCGGGCGATCAGCACCAGCTGACGCTCGCCGCCGCTGACCTCGTTCACCGAGCGCTGCGCCAGGTGCGCGATGCCCAGGCGTTCGAGCGCCAGTTGCGCGACGGCGCGGTCTTTCGCGCCGGGCCGCGCGATCAGGCCCAGGTGCGCGGTGCGGCCCATCAGCACCATCTCCAGCGCGGTGAAACCGAAGGTGCTGGCCTGGCCCTGCGGCACATAGGCCACCACACGCGCGCGCTCAGCCAGCGGCCAGTCCGCGAGCGCGCGGCCCTGCAGGCGCACCGAACCCGCCAGCGCGGGCAGCAGGCCGAGCACGGTCTTGAGCAACGTCGTCTTGCCGCAGCCATTGGGGCCGAGCAGCGCGAGCACCTCACCGCCCTGCAGGTCGAGCGACAGGCCCTCGCCCACCACGCGGCCGGGGTAGCCCACGCTCAGGCCGTCGGCGCGCAGCAGGGCCGCCGTCATGTCCAGCCTCTGGAAGCGCGCCGCAGCAGGACGATGAAGAACGGCGAGCCGATCAGCGCGGTGAGGATGCCCAGCGGGATCTCCACCGGCGCCAGGGTGCGCGCCAGCGTGTCGATGAGCAGCAGCAGACCGCCACCAAGCACGGCCGAGGTGGGCAGCAGCCGCACGAACGAGGGCCCGACCAGAAAGCGCGCCAGGTGCGGCACGACCAGCCCGACCCAGCCCACGATGCCGGCGGCCGCCACGCTCGCGGCCGTGACCAGCGTGGCGGCGGCAACGATGAGCAGGCGCAGGCCGGTGGTGCGTGCGCCCAGCGAACGCGCCTCGTCCTCGGGCAGGGACATCACGTCCATGCGCCAGCGCAGCAGCAAGAGCACCACCGTGCCCACGGCCACCGGCACGATCAGCGAAGGCAGGTCGTCGGCGTGCGCGGCGGCGAGGCTGCCCAGCAGCCAGAAGGTCATGGCGGGCAGCTGGTTGTAGGGGTCGGCCAGCACCTTGACCAGACCGATGCCCGCGCCCAGCAGCGAGCCGATGACGATGCCCGCGAGCAGCAGCACCAGCACCGGGTCACCATGTCGCACGGTGGAGCCCACGCCGTACACCAGCGCCACCGCAAGCAGGCCGCCGGCGAACGCGGCCATCTGGATGCCGAACACGCCGAAGGAGAAGAAGATGCCCAGCACCGCACCGAGCGCCGCGCCCGCCGAGGCGCCCAGGATGTCGGGCGAGACCAGCGGGTTGCGGAACAGCCCCTGGAAGGCCGCGCCCGCCACCGCCAGCGCCGCCCCCACCGCGAGGGCGGCGAGCGCGCGCGGCCCGCGCACTTGCAGCACGATGGTCTGCACCTGCTCGTTGGGCGCGGGCGCGCCTTGCAGCAAGGCGGCCACCCATTGCACGAGATCGCCGAGCGGGATATCGATGCGGCCTTGCGTGAGCGCGAGCAGCAGGCCCGCGAGCAGCACCGCCCCCGCCCAGAGGCCGCCGCCCTTCATGCTCAGTCTCGCCCGGCCAGCACGCGCTGCACCTGCGCGGGCGTGAGCTCGACCTGGTAGAACAGCTGGTAGAACTCGCGCGTGAGCGTGGCCAGGTCTTCGGGGAACAGCGCGGGAAACACCTTGCTGCCCAGCCACCACAGGCCCGGCAGCCGGTTCACGCTCGGTGGGAAATCGATCCAGCCGAAGGGCAGCTTGGGCGAGAGGTGCACGCGCCCGTTCTTCACCGCGCTCACGCCGCGCCACAGCGGATTGCTGTGCACGGTCTGCGCAAACGTCTGGTCGATGGTGACGATCACCTCCGGGTCCCAGCCCAGCACCTGTTCGATCGACACCGTGGCCAGGCCACCTTGCAAGCCCGCCGCCACGTGGCGGATGCCCATGGCCTCGAACATTTCAACGTTGATCGAGCCCCCCAGGCCCGTCTCCAGCCCTTGCGGGCCCCGCGCGAAATAGACCCGGGGTTGGGCCGGCGCGCGTGCCACGCGTTCGCGCACCGCGCGCAGCGTGTCGGCGGTGTAGCGGGCCAGGCGCGCCGCGCGCTCGGTGCGCCCGGTCAGTTCGCCCAGCAGGGTGTAGCCCTGGGCCGTGGCGTCCAGCCGGCCATCGATCAGCGCGTAGGGAATGCCGGTCTGCGCCTGCACGCGGTCGGCCAGTTCGACGAAGGTCTGGCGCGTGGAGCCCGCGTCCACGATCAGGTCGGGCTTGCTGGCCAGCAATTGCTCCAGGTTGGTGGTGTTGCCACGCCCGGTGAGCCGCCCCACCTCGGGCCGGTTGCCGATGCCGGGCAGCAGGAACTCCAGCTCGGGGCCGCGGTTGGCGCGGGGCCAGCCCATGAGCGCGTCGGGCGCGAGTGTGTAGATCCAGATGGCCGCTGGCGGCCCGGCCGGAAAGATGCGCTGCACCTGCGCCGGCACGCTGACGCGCCGGTTCGCCCCGTCGACCACGCTGCGCGTGGCCTGCGCCCAGACTGGCAGGCAGGCACCCAGGCCGGCGGCGATCAGCAGATCACGCCGGCGCGGGGCGGGGCCATCAGGGATTCTCGAAGCCATGGCTGGCCAGTATCTGCTGAACCGGCTCGGACAGCAGCGCGCTCAACCACGCGTGGGCCTGCGGCGGGGCGTCGTCGCGGCAGCTGACCCCATAGTCGGCCCCCACGTGCAGGGCCTCGGGCAAGGCCACGACCTGGAGCGAAGGGCATTCGGCCTGCGCGGCGATGGCGTTGGTGCGGTAGGTCAGGAACACGTCGGCGCGCCCCTCCTGCATCACCCAGGCGTAGGTGCTGCGGCCATCGGGGGCCTTGGGCGAATCGGGCGCGCCCGTGAGCTGCAAGGCCTTGGCTTCCAGTCGCGCGCGGGCACCGTCGCGCACGGCATCGGCCTGCGCGAACAGCGTCCAGGCGTAGTCACCCGAGGGGTCGCAAAGCGGGGTGGAAGTGCCCACACGCACGGCGGGGTCGAGCAAGGTGTCCAGCAGTTCGGCCGGGCTGGTGTGGACCGACGGTGCCACCAGCGCGCACAGGCTGTTGCGGGTGAACACGACCGGGGCGGTCCAGCCACCCTGCTCGGCCAGGCGCTGCGGCTGCCGCAGGTCGGCCGAGGCGAACACCTGGGCCGGCTCGCCGCGCTCGATGCGCTCGCGCAAGAGACCGGCGGCGCCGAAGGTCAGTGCCACCGCACCGCCCTGCGCGCGCGCCACCTCGCTGAGCGCCTCGCGCAGACTGCCCGCCGCATACACCTGCACGGGCGGGTCGCCGTTCACTTCGCGGCGTTCGGGAAGAACAATTGCTCGCCGCCGATCTTGTAGCTGGCGATGGCCGCCTGACCGGCCGGGCCAGTGACCCAGTCGACAAACTTCTGGCCTTCGGCCGTCTTCACCTGCGGGTGCTTGGCCGCGCTCACCAGCATCACGCCGTACTGGTTGAACAGGCGCTTGTCGCCCTCCACCAGCACCGCGAGGTCGGCGCGGTTCTTGAAGTTGAGCCAGGTGCCGCGGTCGGACAGCACGTAGCCACCGCTGCTGGCGCCGATGTTGAGCGCCGGGCCCATGCCACAGCCACACTCCTTGTAGCCCGTACCCTTGTTGGCATCGGTGTCGGTCATCTTCCAGAAGCGCAGCTCGGCCGCGTGCGTGCCGCTCTTGTCGCCGCGCGAGATGAATTCGGCGTTGGCGGTGGCAACCTTCTTCAGGGCGGCCACGATGTCGTCGCCCTTCGTCTTGGCGGGGTCGGCCTTGGGGCCGATCAGCACGAAGTCGTTGTACATGACCTCCTGGCGCTTGGCGGAGAAACCGTCGGCGACGAACTTCTCTTCGGCCACCTTGTCGTGCACGAACAGCACATCGGCATCGCCCCGGCGCGCCATGTCGATCGCCTGCCCGGTGCCAAGTGCGACCACCTTCACGTCGATGCCGCTGGCCTTCTTGAATTCGGGCAGCAGGAACGAGAACAGCCCCGACTGCTCGGTGGAGGTGGTGGACGCCACCACGATGCTCTGGGCGAGCGCACCGGCGCTGGCCAGCAGGCCGGCGGTGCCCAGAACGGCGGTGAGGGTCAGGCGGCGGAAGGTATTCACAGGCTTTCTCCTTGGACAAACAAATGGGCCTGCGGGCACAGGGACCGCAGGAGATCGTGGTTGAAGAAATCGGCCACCGGCAGGTCCGCCAGCAGGCGGCCCTGTTCGAGGTAGACGACGCGGCTGGCCAGGCGCTTGACCTGGCCGAGGTTGTGGCTGCTGAAGACCAGCGTGGTGGGCCGGCCGGTGGGCTGGCCCACCACGTCGCGCTGGCCGGCGGCGGTGAACTCGGCGATCAGCGCCTCCACCTCGCGTTTGGCGTGCGGGTCCAGGCTGGCGGTGGGTTCGTCGAGCAGCCAGACGGCCGGGCGCAGCGCCCAGGCCCGCGCCAGCGCCAGGCGCTGCTGCTGGCCGCCCGAAAGTGCGCGCGCGTTGCGCTCGGCCAGGTGGCCCATCTCCACGCGCTCCAGCGCCTGCAGCGCCAGCGCGCGCGTCTGGCGCGCAGGCACGCCGTGCAGCCACAGGCCGAGCTGGATGTTGCGCCGCGCGCTCATGCGCAGCATGTGCGGGCGCTGGAACAGCATGGCCGCGCGCTGGCGCGCGGGCGTGTGCAGCTCGCCGGCACTGGGGCGCTGCAGGCCGTGCAGGGTGCGCAGCAGCGTGCTCTTGCCGCTGCCGTTGGCCCCGACCAGCGCCACGCGCTCGCCTTCCTCGATGCGCAGGAACACGTCCGTCAAGGCCTGCAGGCGCGCAGCCGGGCCCAGGTGCACCTGCACGCCTCGCAGCTCGAAACAGGGGGTGGGCACAACGGCCCGCTGCGCGGTCACGGGCAGCCCGCTCATGCCGACACCATGGCCGGTGCGGTGCGGGCCGCGCCGCCGTCGGCGCGCTCGCGCCAACGGCTCAGCAGCGAGACCAGGGCATTGAGCAACAGCACCACCAGCAGCAGCACCACGCCCAGGCCCAGCGCCAGCGGCAGGTCGCCCTTGCTGGTTTCGAGCGCGATGGCCGTGGTCATGACGCGCGTGAAGCCTTCGATGTTGCCGCCCACGATCATCACCGCGCCCACTTCCGACACAGCGCGACCGAAGGCGGTCAGCAGCACGGTGAGCAGCGCGTAGCGCTCGTCCCAGGCCAGCAGCAGGCTGCGCAGCGCAGCTCCGGCGCCCAGCGAGGACAGCTGCTCGCCATGGCTGCGGTCGGCGTCTTCCACCACCTGGCGCGTGAGCGCGGTCACCAGCGGCAGCACCAGCACCGTCTGCGCCAGCACCATGGCCTGGAAGCTGAACAGCCAGCCCAGGAAGCCCAGCGGCCCCGAGCGCGAGAGCAGCAGGTAGATCACCAGGCCCACCACCACCGAGGGGATCGCCAGGAAGGTGTTGAGCACGGTGAGCACCGCGCCCCGGCCGGGGAAGCGCGCGGCGGCGAGCCAGGCGCCCATCACCAGGCCCAGGCCGCAGGCCAGCAGGCAGGCGGTGGCGCTGACCGCCAGGGATCGCATCACCACCGTCCACAAACCCGGGTCGCCCGAAAGAACCAGCCGCAGCGCGGTGACCAGGCTGTCTGAAAACGTGTTCATATGTTCGGGCGAGCTTACGTGGGTGCTCCGGAATTGAGAGTACGTAATGACGCGATATGAAGAAGTGGACATAAGATCCGGCGCCCCGGGTGGCCACCCTGTTTCGGGCACACTCGGCGTCCATGCGCAAGATCGAGCTCTCGTACACGTTGACGCCGCCGACGCCGGAGCGCTCGCCCCACCCGGCGCTGCTGCGCAACCCCATGATGGACGTGCTGCACGCCCTGCGCACCAGTGGCTCGATCTCGGGCGCGGCGCGCGAGCTCGGCCTGTCGTACCGCCACGTGTGGGGCCAGCTGAAGGACTGGGAAGCCGGGCTGGGCCAGCAACTGATCTTCTGGGAACGCGGGCAGGCCGCGCGCCTCACGCCCTTCGGCGAGCGCCTGCTGATGGCCGAGCGGCTGGCCCAGGCGCGCCTGGGACCGCAGATGGAGAACCTGCGCGCCGAACTGGAGCGCGCGTTCGCCATGGCCTTCGAGGAAGGCCAGCACGCCAGCACGGGCGACGTGCTCACGCTCTACGCCAGCCACGACCACGCGCTGACCGAACTGCAGCAGCACGCCAGCACGGCCACCGAGGGCCGCCACGCCGCGCCGCCCCTGCACATGGACATCCGCTTCTGCGGCAGCGTGGACGCGATCCGCGCGCTCAACGAAGGTCGCTGCGAGCTGGCGGGCTTTCACACCCAGCCCTTCGCCGCCGCCGGCAGCCTGAGCGCACGCGCCTACCGGCCGCTGCTCAAGCCCGGCCTGCACAAGATCATCGGTTTCGCGCGCCGCTCGCAGGGCCTGATGGTGGCGCCGGGCAATCCGCTGCGCCTGGGCGACATCGGCGACGTCTCGCGTCTGCAGGCGCGCTTCGTGAACCGCGCCATCGGCACCGGCACGCGCCTGCTGCTCGACGAACTGCTGGCGCAGGCGACGCTGCTGCCCATGGACATCGTGGGTTACCACAACGTGGAGAGCTCGCACGCGGCCGTGGCGCAGGCGGTGGCCAGCGGCAGCGCGGACGTGGGCCTGGGCACCGAGTACGCAGCGCGCGCGCAAGGCCTGGGCTTTGTGCCGCTGACGGAAGAGCGTTATCTGCTGGTGTGCCTCAAGAGCGCGCTGGAGCAGCCCGCCCTGCAGCGCCTGCTGCAACGCCTGCGCAGCCGGGCGTGGCAGGAGCGCCTGAACGCCCTGCCCGGCTATGCCGCCGATCACTGCGGTGAAGTCGCCGCCATGAAGCGCCTTCTCCCGTGGTGGGACTGATCAGCGCGACGGCCAGTCGCGCATCACCTTGGCCGCATCGGGCTTGCTGAACTTGGGCGAGCCGGCCTTGCGCGCCGTGCCCAGCACCATCCAGCCCACCAGTTGCTCACCGGGTTCGCAGAACGCAGCCACCACCGGCGCGGCACGCACCTTGGCGCCCGAGAGCATCTTGCCGGCATAGCCCAGCGCGTGGGCGGCGTTCAGGAAGTTGGTGAGCGCACCGCCCACCGTCATCCACTGTTCGTGCAGCGTGGCCACCGGGTGGCCGGGGTCGATGCGGGCGATCACCGCCACCAGCAGCGGCGGGTCCAGCGCCCGGCGGCGGTCCAGCGCCGCATCGGCCGCGCTCTTGCCGGCCAGGACCGCGGCCTGCTCGAACAGGTCGGCGAGGCGCTCACGCGCCGCGCCCCGGATGGCCACGAAGCGGAATGGCACCAGGCCGGCGTGGTCGGGCGCCCGAAGCGCGGCCTCGGTCATGCGGTGCAGTTCGTCCAGGGACGGCCCGGGTTCTTCGAGATGCTTGGCACCCACCGAAAAACGGTCCATCAGACCCGCGAGCAGTGCCTCCGAAAGCATGGATGACGCCCTACTGCGGCAGACGGCGCGCGATCTCCGCCACCAGCTGGCGCGCCAGCACCAGCTTGGAGGCGCGCGGCAATTCCTTCATGCCGCGCTCGTCGACCAGCAGCAGCGCGTTGTCGTCCTGGCCAAAGGTGGCCGGGCCGATGTTGCCCACCAGCAGCGGCACGCCCTTGCGTTTGCGCTTGGCCTGGGCGTGCTCTTCCAGATCGTGGCTTTCGGCGGCGAAGCCGACGCAGTAGAGCGCGCCGCTCTTCGCGCGCGGCGAGGCGGCAATGCCGGCCAGGATGTCCGGGTTCTCCACGAACGACAGCGTGGGCACCTCGCCCGAACCGTCCTTCTTGATCTTGTGTTCCGCCGATTGGGCGGGGCGCCAGTCAGCCACCGCCGCGGCGGACACGAACACCGTGGCGCCGGGGACCAGCAGGTCCAGGCTTTTCTGCATGTTGAGCGCCGACTTCACGTTCACCCGCCCCACGCCGCGCGGCGTGGGCAGCGCCACCGGGCCGGCCACCAGGGTCACCTGGGCGCCCGCCTCGTGGGCCGCCCGGGCGATGGCGAAGCCCATCTTGCCGCTGGAGAGGTTGGTCAGGCCGCGCACGGGGTCGATGGCCTCGAAGGTCGGGCCGGCGCTCACCAGCACATGCTGACCGGCCAGCGGCTTGGGCAGGAAGAAGCGCGCCAGGTCGTAAAGCAGTTCCTCGGGCTCCAGCATGCGGCCGTCGCCCGTTTCCCCGCAGGCCTGCTCACCCGCGCCCACGTCGAGCACGGTGGCGCCGTCGGCGCGCAGTTGCTTGACATTGCGCTGGGTCGCCGGGTGCGCCCACATCTCGCGGTTCATGGCGGGCGCCAGGATCAGCGGCACGCGCTCGATCGGCCGCGCCAGGCACATCAGACTGAGCAGGTCGTCGGCCTGGCCATGGACCAGCTTGGCCATGAAATCGGCGCTGGCCGGTGCCACCATGATCGCGTCGGCCTCGCGGCTGAGGTTGATGTGGGCCATGTTGTTGCCCGGGCGCGCGTCCCACTGGGAGGTGAACACCGGCCGGCCCGAGAGCGCCTGCATCGTCACCGCCGTGGCGAACTGCTCGGCCGCCTCGGTCATGACGACCTGCACCGTCGCGCCTTCCTTGACCAGGGCCCGGCAGAGTTCGGCCGCCTTGTAACAGGCGATGCCCCCGGAGAGGCCCAGCACGATGTGTTTTCCGGCGAGATCGTTCATGCGCGCAATGTAGCAGCTTGGGTTTGTCCCTATCGACCCTGCGCCGGCCCGGGAAAGGAGCGGCCTTTATAATCGCCATTTCCACCTCCTGCGAGCAACCGGCTCGCCCGAGACATGACCAAATTTGTGTTCGTCACCGGCGGTGTGGTGTCCTCCCTGGGCAAGGGCATTGCCTCCGCATCACTGGCCGCTCTCCTCGAGTCCCGCGGCCTCAAAGTCACCCTCATCAAGCTCGACCCGTACATCAACGTGGATCCGGGCACCATGTCCCCCTTCCAGCACGGCGAGGTTTTCGTCACCGACGACGGCGCCGAGACCGACCTGGACCTGGGCCACTATGAGCGTTTCATCGAAACGCGCATGAAGAAGACCAACAACTTCACCACCGGCAAGATCTACCAGTCGGTGCTGGAGAAGGAACGCCGGGGCGACTACCTTGGCAAGACGGTGCAGGTGATCCCGCACGTCACCAACGAGATCCAGGAGTTCATCCAGCGCGGTGCCGGCATCGGCACGCCCGATGCGGTGGACGTGGCCATCGTCGAGATCGGCGGCACCGTGGGCGACATCGAGTCCCTGCCCTTCCTGGAAGCCGTGCGCCAGATGAGCCTGCGCCTGGGCCCGAACAGCTCGGCCTTCGTCCACCTGTCCTACCTGCCCTGGATCGCCGCCGCCGGCGAGCTCAAGACCAAGCCCACGCAGCACACCGCCAAGGAACTGCGCGCCATCGGCATCCAGGCCGACGTGCTGCTCTGCCGCGCCGACCGCCGCATTCCCGAGGAAGAACGCGCCAAGATCAGCCTGTTCAGCAACGTGCCCGAGTGGGGTGTGATCTCCATGTGGGACGTGGACACCATCTACAAGGTGCCGCGCATGCTGCACGAGCAGGGCCTGGACGGCCTGATCTGCGACAAGCTGCGCATCAACACGCCGCCGGCCCAGCTCAAGCGCTGGGACGACCTGGTGTTCGAGGTCGAGCACCCGAAGAACACGGTGAAGATCGCCATGGTCGGCAAGTACGTGGACCTGTCGGACAGCTACAAGTCGCTCAACGAGGCGCTGCGCCACGCCGGCATGAAGAACCACGCCAAGGCGCAGATCGAGTACATCGATTCGGAAACCATCACCCCCGCCAACGTCACCAAGACGCTGGGGGCGTTCGACGCCATCCTGGTGCCCGGCGGCTTCGGCAAGCGCGGTGTCGAGGGCAAGATCTGCGCGGCGCGCTACGCCCGCGAGAACAAGGTGCCCTACCTCGGCATCTGCCTGGGCATGCAGGTCGCGACGATCGAGTACGCGCGCCACGTGGCCGGCCTGAAGGACGCCAACAGCACGGAATTCGAGCCCGACAGCCCGCACCCGGTGATCGCCCTGATCACCGAGTGGAAGGACGCCGACGGCAGCATCCAGCAGCGCAGCGCCACGTCCGACCTGGGCGGCACCATGCGCCTGGGCGCGCAGAGCTCCGACGTCGCCAAGGACACGCTGGCGCACAGCATCTACGGCGACGTGGTCACTGAGCGCCACCGCCACCGCTACGAAGCCAACGTGAACTACCTCGACCAGCTGCGCTCGGCCGGGCTGGTGATCTCGGCCCTCACGCAGCGCGAGCAGCTCACCGAGATCGTCGAGCTGCCGCAGAAGGTGCACCCCTGGTACGTCGGCGTGCAGTTCCACCCCGAGTTCAAGTCCACCCCGTGGGATGGCCACCCGCTGTTCAACGCCTACGTGAAGGCCGCCCTGGCCCACCAGAGCCAGGCGACCGGCAAAACCCCGGTCACCGCCTGAGCGGCCCCACGGAGAGGCATGCCATGAAACTCTGCGACTTCGACATCGGCCTGGACCGGCCCTTCTTCCTGATCGCGGGCCCCTGCGTGATCGAGTCCGAGCAGTTGCAGATGGACGTGGCCGGCCAGCTCAAGGAAATCACGGGCAGCCTGGGCGTGCCCTTCATCTTCAAGAGCAGCTTCGACAAGGCCAACCGCAGCAGCGGCACCAGCTACCGTGGCCCGGGCCGCGACAAGGGCCTGGAGATCCTGGCCAAGGTCAAGCGCGAGCTCGGCGTGCCGGTGCTCACCGACGTGCACAGCGAGGACGACATCACCGACGCGGCAAAGGTCTGCGACGTGCTGCAGACCCCGGCCTTCCTGTGCCGCCAGACCGATTTCATCCGCGCCGTCGCCCAGAGCGGCAAGCCTGTGAACATCAAGAAGGGCCAGTTCCTCGCGCCGCACGACATGAAGAACGTGATCGACAAGGCGCGCGCGGCCGCGAAGGAAGCCGGCCTGGACGAAGACCGCTTCATGGCCTGCGAGCGTGGCGCGAGCTTCGGCTACAACAACCTCGTCTCCGACATGCGCGGCCTGGCCATCATGCGCGAGACCGGTGCGCCGGTGGTGTTCGACGCCACGCACAGCGTGCAGCTGCCCGGCGGGCAGGGCACCAGCAGCGGCGGCCAGCGCGAGATGGTGCCGGTGCTGGCGCGCGCGGCGGTCGCAGTGGGCGTGGCCGGCCTGTTCATGGAAACCCATCCCGACCCGGCCAAGGCCCTGAGCGACGGGCCCAATGCGGTGCCGCTCAAGCACATGAAGGCGCTGCTGGAAACCCTGCTCGCGCTCGACACCGTGACCAAGAAGAACGGCTTCCTCGAAGACCGTTTCAACGCCTGATCTTCCATTTCTGTTTTTGTATCTGACCCAAAGGTAGTGAATCCATGAGTGCAATCGTTGACATCGTTGGCCGTGAAGTGCTGGACAGCCGCGGCAACCCCACCGTCGAATGCGACGTGCTGCTGGAAAGCGGCGTGATGGGCCGCGCGGCCGTGCCCTCGGGCGCCTCCACCGGTTCGCGCGAAGCCATCGAGCTGCGCGACGGTGACAAGAGCCGCTACCTCGGCAAGGGCGTGCTCAAGGCGGTGGAGAACATCAACACCGAGATCAGCGAAGCCGTGCTGGGCCTGGACGCCTCCGAACAGGCTTTCCTGGACAAGACCCTGATCGACCTCGACGGCACCGACAACAAGGGCCGCCTGGGCGCCAACGCCATGCTGGCCGTCTCGATGGCCGTGGCCCGTGCCGCCGCCGAAGAAGCCGGCCTGCCGCTGTACCGCTACTTCGGCGGCATGAGCGCGGTGCAGATGCCCGTGCCGATGATGAACATCATCAACGGCGGCGCGCACGCCAACAACTCGCTCGACCTGCAGGAACTGATGATCATCCCCGTGGGTGCACCGAGCTTCCGCGAGGCCCTGCGCTGGGGCGCCGAGGTGTTCCATGCCCTCAAGGCCATCCTGCACGACAAGCACATCAGCACCGCCGTGGGCGACGAAGGCGGCTTTGCCCCGTCGGTCGAGAACCACGAAGCCGCGCTGCAGCTGATCCTGCAGGCGATCGATAAGGCCGGCTACACCGCCGGCGACCAGATCGCTCTGGGCCTGGACTGCGCGGCCAGCGAGTTCTACAAGGACGGCAAGTACGTGCTCGAAGGCGAAGGCGGCATCGCCCTCACCGCCGAGCAATGGACCGACATGCTGGCCGCCTGGTGCGACAAGTACCCCATCATCAGCATCGAAGACGGCATGGCCGAAGGCGACTGGGACGGCTGGAAAGTGCTGACCGACCGCCTGGCGAGCAAGGTGCAACTGGTGGGCGACGATCTGTTCGTCACCAACACCAAGATCCTGAAGGAAGGGATCGACAAGGGCATCGCCAACTCGATCCTGATCAAGATCAACCAGATCGGCACGCTGACCGAGACCTTCGCCGCGATCGAGATGGCCAAGCGCGCCGGCTACACCGCCGTGATCAGCCACCGCTCGGGCGAAACCGAAGACAGCACCATCGCCGACATCGCCGTGGGCACCAACGCCGGCCAGATCAAGACCGGCTCGCTCTCGCGCTCGGACCGCATGGCCAAGTACAACCAGCTGCTGCGCATCGAGGAAGACCTGGGTGACGTGGCCGTGTACCCCGGCCGCGACGCCTTCTACAACCTGAAGTAAGCTTCGGCTTCATGGCCCGTCGCTTCATCCCCGCCCTGCTGATCGCGCTGCTCATCATCGTGCACGCGCAGCTCTGGTTCGGGCGGGGCAGCGTGACCCAGGTGGCGAGCATGAAGCAGCACCTGGCCGCGCAGGAGCAGACCAACCGCGAGGCGCAGTCGCGCAACGACCAGCTGCTCAGCGAAGTGCGCGACCTGCAGGAGGGCCTGGACATGGTTGAGGAACTCGCCCGCCAGGAGCTGGGCATGGTCAAGCCCAACGAAATCTTCGTGCAAATAGCTCAGAACAAACGCTGATCGATGGCGATCTGCGTCGCGCTGCTCGGCGGCGAATCCAGCGGCAAGTCCACGCTGGCCACCGCGCTCCAGCAGTACCTCACTGAAAACCACGGCCTGCACGCCGTCTGCGTGCCCGAGCACCTGCGCGCCTGGTGCGAGACCCGGGACCGCGCCCCGCACGCCCATGAGCAGGCCACCATCGCCGACGAGCAGACGCGGCTCATCGACCGCGCCAGGCGGACACCCGGTGTGGACGTGGTGATCGCCGACACCACGGCCCTGATGGTCGCGGCCTACAGCGCGCTCTACTTCCAGGACACCGCCCTGCTCGCGCCTTCGCTCGCCGCGCAGCAGACCTGCGAGCTCACCCTGCTCATGGGCCTGGACCTGCCCTGGACGCCCGACGGCCTGTTCCGCGACGGCCCAGCCGTGCGCGACGCCACCGACAACCTGCTGCGCCGCGAGCTGCAGGGTGCGGGCATCGCCTTCCAGACGGTGTACGGGCAAGGCGATGCGCGCCTGCGGCAGGCCCTGCGCGCCGTCGGCACGGCACTGGGCCGCCCGCTGATCGCGGAAGATCCCACGCTCGCCAACGGCCTGCGGCCCTGGTCGTGCGACAACTGCAGCGACCCCGACTGCGAGCACCGGCTGTTCACCGGGCTGCTGTCGCGCCCCTGAGGCTCAGTGCTTCTGGTCGCTGGCCGGCGCCTGCTGCGCCGGCTGCAAGAAGACTTGAGCAGCGTCCACCGGGTCGAAGCGGTACTGGGCACCGCAGAACTCGCAGCCCACCTCCACCTGGCCCTGCTCGGCCAGGATGGACTCGACCTCGTCGCGCCCCAGGCTGCGCAGCATGCTGCCCACGCGCTCGCGCGAGCAGGTGCAGGCAAAGCGCGGCCCCTGCTCGCCAGTGAGCGGCTCGAAGCGGCGCAGGTCCTCTTCCCAGAACAGGCGGTGCAGGATGGTGTCGGCATCCAGCCCCAGCAGCTCCTCGCGCTTGAGGCTGGCCGCCAGGATCGCGATGCGGTTGTAGTCCTCGTTCACACCGATCTGGTCTTCGTCGCGCGCGCCCGACTGGCCCGCGAGGTTGTCCACCCCCTGCAGCGGCAGACGCTGGATCAGCAGACCGGCGGCCATCTTGTCGTCGGCCGCGAGCACCAGGCGCGTGTCGAGCTGCTCGCTCTGCAGCATGTAGTGCTCGATCACCTCGCTGAGCTTTTCCAGCTTCTCGCGCTTGTCGCCGAACAGCGGCACCACGCCCTGGTAGGGCTGCTGGCCCGGCAGGCGGTCCTTGGGGTCGAGCGTGATGGCACAGCGGCCCTGATTGGTGGCGTTGACCATGTGCGAGAGCGGCGCATCGGCCGCCACCTCGCCCACCACGGTGGCGGTGGCGCGCAGGCTCAGGTCGGGCTGCACCTCGGCCACGGCGAGCTTCACCGGCCCGTCGCCCATGATCTGCATGATGAGCGCGCCGTTGAACTTGATGTTCGCCTGCATCAGCGTGGCCGCCGCCGTCATTTCGCCCAGCAACTCCGTGACCGCCGCCGGGTAGCCCCCGGCATCGCGGTGGCGTTGCAGGATCTCCTGCCATGCGTCGGTGAGGCGCACGAGCATGCCGCGCACCGGCAGGCCTTCAAAGACGAATTTGTGGAGTTCGGACACGCAAAGCTTTCAGGGTCAGGTCAAAAAAATCGAAGGAGGTCAGATCGGGGTCAGGCGATCTTTTTCAAGCCCTGGCGGTAACGCGCGGCGTTCTCGATGTAATGCCCGGCGCTGCGGCGCAGGCCTTCGATCTGCTCCGGGGTGAGCGTCTTCACCACCTTCGCCGGGCTGCCGATGATCATGCTGCCGTCCGGGAACTCCTTGCCTTCCGTGACCAGCGAGCCGGCGCCCACCAGGCAATTCTTGCCGATCTTGGCGCCGTTGAGCACCGTGGCACCGATGCCGATGAGCGACTCGTCGCCGATGGTGCAGCCGTGCAGCACCACCTGGTGGCCCACGGTCACGTTCTTGCCCACCGTCATGGGGAAGCCCACGTCGGCGTGCATCACGCTGCCGTCCTGGATGTTGCTGCCCTCACCCACCGTGATGGTCTCGGTGTCGCCCCGGAGCACCGCCCCGAACCAGACGCTGCTGTGCTCGGCCAGCACCACGTTGCCGACCACCTGTGCGTTGTCGGCCACCCAGGCCGAGTCGGCCATGCGGGGTGCGACGCCATCGAGTTCGTAAATCGCCATGGGGGGAAGTCTCCGTTCTTGAAACCTAGAATTGTAGGGATGCAAGCCCCCGTGTCCCTGTCACCGCCGTCCCCGGTCAACCTGCGCGCGCAAGCCCTGAGCGCGCTGTGCATCGCCGACCCCGGCCTCAAGGTGGCGACCACCCACGCGCTGTTCGATGCCTGGCAGGCCGGCCAGACCGTGCTGGACACCGCCGAACCCCTCACGCCCGACCCCGGCGCCACCCTGCCCGGGCGGCCCGAACAGCCGGTGCTGCTGCCACCCGTGGAAGTCCCCCAGCGCTCGCCCTTCACTGCGCCGGGCCTGGCCATGCTGCTGCACGCCGTGACACACATCGAGTTCAACGCGATCAACCTCGCGCTCGACGCGGTGTGGCGCTTCCCCGGCATGCCCGCCGACTTCTACACCGACTGGCTGCGCGTGGCGCACGAAGAGGCGATCCATTTCAGCCTGCTGCAGGCCCACCTGCAGAGCCTGGGGCACGGCTACGGCGACTTCGCGGCCCACGGCAGCCTGTGGGAGATGTGCGTGCGGACCCAGGGCGATGTGACGGCCCGCATGGCGCTGGTGCCCCGCACCCTCGAAGCCCGGGGCCTGGACGCCACCCCGCCCATGCAGGCGCGCCTGCGCAAGGTGGGCACGCCCGCCGCGCTGCGGGCGGTCGAGATCCTGGACGTGATCCTGCGCGACGAGATCGGCCACGTGGCGGTGGGCAACCGCTGGTACGGCTGGTTGTGCGCACAGCAGGGCATCGAGCCCCTGAGCCACTACCGCCGCCTGGCGCGCGAGCACTCGGCGCCGCGACTGAAACCACCCTTCAACGACGCTGCGAGGCTGGCGGCCGGCTTCAGCCAGCCGGAGCTGGACGCGCTGCTCGGCCCCTGAAAGCCGCTCAGGAGAGGCGGAAGTCGTCCCGCAGGGCCGTGCGCCGGTGCGTCACCGGCAAAGGCGCGCGGCCCAGCAGCCGCGGCAGCGCGTTGGGCACCGGCATGTTGTCGCGCTGCAGCAGGATCCAGTGGCCATAGCTGAACGGGCTGAAGCGGAACACGTCGCACAGGTGCGCGCCCGCGCGGCTCACCCAGTCCGGCAGCAAGACCTGCAGCGCCGGCTTCACCGGCTGCTCGGCGTGCTCCACGCCGCGCAACACCTGCAGGTAGTGCCGGTAGGCGAACAGGCGCTCGCCGCCCAGGTTGGCCTCGCGCTGGTGAGCCAGCGTGGGCAGGCGCGCCAGCACCGCAAAGGCCTCGCCCAGGTCGGTCGCCTGCAGGGCGGCGATGCGGCCGGTGGCGCCGCGCGGCACGAAATGCACCGGCCAGCTCGCCAGCATGCGCAGCCAGCTGGCGCCGAAACCGCCCAGGCCGTCGATCAGCGAGGGGCGCACGATGCAATGGTCTGCGCCACTGGCCTGGATGGCCTGCTCCCCTCGCAGCTTGCTCGACAGGAAGCGGCTCTTCGCCCCTTCGTGCAGACCCAGCGCGGAGGTGTGGATCAGGCGCACGCCCGAGGCCGCGCACGCGGCGGCCAGCGCCCTGGGCATGAGGTGGTGCACATCCTCGTAGCGCTCGCCCACCCGCTGGCGCAGGATGCCCACGCAGTTGACGACGACGTCCACGCCCTGCAGGTGCTCGTGCCAGGCGCCGGGCTCGCGCAGCGTGTGCAACTGCAGGTGCTTCCAGGTGAGCCGCGCCGGCTCGCCGGCGCCCTCGGCAGGGGCCGCGCGGCGCACCCCCACCACCGCCATGCCCTGGGCGAGCAAGGCCCGCACCACATGGCGGCCGATGAAGCCATTGGCGCCCAGCACCAGGACACGCGGGGGTGCGCCCGGCGCTACCGCAGGATCGGCGCTGGTGGTGCGCCCTTGCTCCAGAAACATGCGATTCACTCCCTGCCAGCGCCGGTGGGCCGGTGGTGCGGCGGATTCTACGGGGCGATCCCGGATAATTCGGGATGACTTCCGCACCCTCGACCGCCTTCAGCGCCCTGCCGCTCTCCCCCGCCACGCTCGCCAACCTGGAGCAGCTGGGCTACACGGCCATGACGCCCATCCAGGCCGCCGCCCTGCCGCCCGCCCTGCTCGGCAAAGACCTCATCGCCCAGGCCAAGACCGGCAGCGGCAAGACCGCCGCCTTCGCCCTCACCCTGCTGGCCAACCTCAACCCGCGCCGCTTCGCGGTGCAGACCCTGGTGCTGTGCCCCACGCGCGAGCTGGCCGACCAGGTGACCACCGAGATCCGCCGCCTCGCGCGCGCCGAAGACAACATCAAGGTCGTCACGCTCTGCGGCGGCGTGCCGCTGCGCGGGCAACTCGCCACGCTGGAGCACGGCGCCCACATCGTGGTCGGCACGCCCGGCCGCATCATGGACCACCTGGAGCGCGGCAGCCTGCAACTGGACGCGCTCAACACCCTGGTGCTGGACGAAGCCGACCGAATGCTCGACATGGGCTTCTTCGACGACATCGTGACCGTCGCCAAGCAATGCCCCAAGGCGCGCCAGACCCTGCTGTTTTCCGCCACCTACCCCGAAGGCATCGCCAAGCTCAGCGCGCAGTTCATGCGCGAGCCGCTCACCGTGAAGGTGGAGGCCCAGCACGCGGGCGCGCAGATCGAGCAGCGCTGGTACGAGGTGACGGAGAACGAACGGCTCGATGCGGTGGGCAAGCTGCTCTTCCACTTCCGCCCGGCCAGCACGCTCGCCTTCTGCAACACCAAGGCCCAGTGCCGCGACCTCGTGGCCGTGCTGCAGGCCCAGGGCATCAGCGCGCTGGCGCTGTTCGGCGAGCTGGAGCAGCGCGAGCGCGACCAGGTGCTGGTGCGCTTCGCCAACCGCAGCTGCTCCGTGCTGGTCGCCACCGACGTGGCCGCGCGCGGGCTGGACATCGCCAGCCTCGCGGCCGTGATCAACGTGGACGTGACGCCCGACCCCGAAGTGCACATCCACCGCATCGGCCGCACCGGCCGCGCCGGTGAAAGCGGCCTGGCGCTCAACCTCGCCAGCCTCGACGAGATGGGCAGCGTCGGCAAGATCGAACACCTGCAAGGCCGCGAATCTTCATGGCACCCGCTGAGCGAACTGCAGCCCGCCAGCAAGGACCCGCTGGTCGCGCCCATGGTGACGCTGCACATCCAGGGCGGCCGCAAGGAAAAGATCCGCCCCGGCGACGTGCTGGGCGCGCTCACCGCCGACCTCGGCTACACCCGCGAACAGGTGGGCAAGATCAACGTGAACGAGTGGTCCACCTACGTCGCGGTGGACCGCGACATCGCCCAGCAAGCCGCGAGCCGGCTCAACGCCGGGCGCATCAAGGGCAAGAGTGTGAAGGTGCGCGTGCTGGAGGACTGACACAGCGTCAGGCCGAGCGCAGAGAAGAGCCGTGCCGTGATCGGCATGGGCGCGAAATCGTCATGCTGCGTGCGGGCCGGCCATTGGGCGTCCCCATTCAACCTTTGCCGCGCTCAGCTAGGATGACGGCATTCGGCCAGAAGCGGACATCCGCCGATCCACCCCGCAAGGTTTCATCATGCAAGCATTGAGAGTCGTCGGCCTTCTGATTGCAGCCTTTGTTGGCAGCTTCGCGTATTGGCGACTCGGCTACAACCTGGGTCTTCCCGTGCTGCTGCTGGTTTTGAGCTTGGCAGTAGTTGGCAAGGGAAATCGCGTGTTGTGGCTTGCCATCTTCCCAGCTTTGAGCTGCGTGATTGCAGCCCTTGCCTACGCACTTATTAGGTCGCTCCCAGATAGCCCTGAGCTTCCGAAGCTGCTTGCCTTCTTTGTGCTGGCGACAGTTGTACCGGCTGTAGTTCTCTGGTCAGCCGTGAAGTTCAAGGCCATGCGAAAAAGTCGCGCTGTCGCAGCGCCTGAAACCGCGTAAGTAGACGTCCGCTTCGGGCCCGTTTCGAGCTTCGTCTAGGATGACACCCATCGGCCAGGAGTGGACATTCCGCAACTAGAGCGGGAGACCGAGATGCACCCACATTCCATCGACCTAGTTGCCGAGGCGGCTCACAAACTCCAAGGCCTTCCGTGCTGGGGTGTTATCGCCGGTCCAGGCACTGGATCGCATGTTTCCCTGCTGCTGGGCATGAGGATTCCGCGATCACGGCCCATTGCGAACAAACATCTCTCGGAAGATGTCAGGTGGAACGACCCAGAGTTTTCTTTGTTCGTGCAGCTCGCACCTTGGGAGGTGTTGCGAGGTGACACGATGTTGTGCAACTCAGACTCATCCAACCTCCCTGGCGACCAAATGCTCAACGGTCTCAAAGCCTTGATAGGGGAAAAGATTCTGAAAACCGATCTCTCTGAAGACTTCGCGCTGGTCATCAGATGCACGAGCGCCATCCAGCTGAAGATCTATCACCATCCAGAATCTGCCGGTGAAAACTACTCGATCTTCTCCCCTGGCTGCGACGCGGCGAATGCCTGAGTCACATGTCAGAACTGGCCAACGTGACCGACTGCAAGCCTCTATGACCAAGATTTATCTGTACGGTGGCGAGGCGACGTACGCCGGGCATTGCGATTTTGAGTGGCAGGCGCCAAGGCTCGGCGCCAGACACAAGCTCATCCTCTTCCTTGCGCAAGACGAAGACGAATCACGCGAGGACATGGCAACCTCAGAACTCGCCCGATTCGGATTTACCGATTTCGACATCAGCGCAGGGCGACCGATACAAGTTGAGTCGCTCAACAACCCAGGCATGCATGCGTTTAGACGCCACTACGAGGGTGCGCTTGACGAAGGGTGTTCGCTTGTTTGGTATCCATAGTCACGTGAACCGCTAAGCAACATTCGGCCTGAAGTGGATGTTCGATGGACGCAGTTCTTTACCTCGGCTTGGCGCTCATTGCGATCAGCGTTTTCATGCGGTGGTGGCGCGTCAGTGTTCCGCTGTGCACCGCGACTTTGCTGTCGTGGGCAGTTGACGCCTACACGCCTTTGCACACGGTTTGGTTCACCTATCCGTGCATGGTTGCCGGGCTCGTTGGAGGTCTTTTTTGGCACCGATTTGCGAAACGCCGTTCGGCTGCGATTCCACACAGCGCTTAGGCCCTCCGCATTCGTAGCACATGTCCGCTATGGGCCCCCGCGCCCAGCTACCATGTCGAGCATCGGCCAGAAGCGAACATTGGTGCGGGCTTCAAACCTATGTTGGTACGACGGACATGAGCGAGGACAAAATGGCTTCTGTATTTGCCACTATGCAGGTGGTCGCATTCCTGTTCACGACTGGCGGCACGGTCGCCGTCAGTGCGGAGGATGTACCTTCAGGCGTGGGGTTCGTCGTCGCCAATTCCGAAGACGGGGTGTCTCAGTTGGCAACGAAGTTGGGCGCGCTTTTGGATAGAACCCGCTCGCAACTCTTGTGCGTGGGGGTAGCTCCTGGCGCAAAGCTCGAGGGGGCTATCGCCGAGGAGCTGACGAATATGCCAGTGCGCCGCTTCTTGCTGGCTCAGCCAAAGCTCGAGCTCATTGCCAAGACCAAGAATCTTGACCCTAACGCAGTCGAGATTGTCATTCTTGCGTGCAGGGACATGTTTCCCAAAGCCTAGTGCTTCGCCACGCATGTCCGCTTAGGGCCCATAGCGGACCTCTTTCTAGCCAAGCCGGACGCTTCAAACGCCGCCGGTGAAGTGGAAGAAGTAGAACGGAAAAACGGCTAGCGAACTCAGCGCAACGTCTACAGCGCCGACGCGCCATGACGGCCGACGAAGCGCAACAAGCCAAGCACCTAACACTGCCAGCAGCACTGCACCGGGAAAGAGCAAGTAGTACCGAATCTGTGCGGCGTTCGGATAGCCAGGAATATCGTTGGTGCTGACCCCATGAATGCCTGCCGCCCCAATTGCTAGCACCAATAGCCAAATGATAGATGCGACAACAGTGCATAAATGTGCATTCTTCATCTCGCCCCTTTCATATCCGCTTTTGGCCGCTAGCGCCACTGAATCCGATACACCAGCATTTCTGGTGGGCTGGCCATGCCTCCCTGAAGACAGTGCAGATTGCCACGCAGTTTTCCGAGAACAGTGACCGTCTTCCCTTGTCCCTCCATCGCTGCTTGCGCGAGCCATGCACCGTTGGCGCGGCTTACGAGCCATATGCTCAAAGGCCCAGAGTCCTTGCTAGGTAGGTCCTCAACGCGTTCTGGCTCTTGTATTTGACTTAGAGTGACCTTGCTTGACCTTAAAGTCAGAACCCCCTCTACCGCGATGTTCTGCCCTGAAAGCGTCGCTAGGTCATTGAGCGTTAAATTCACGGAGCGCACAGTTACTGCTGGGTCAGTCCAATCGGGTCTCAGGCCCAGCGCAAACTCTTTTCGCACTATGTCCAAGGATGGCTGATGTCCTTGGTCGGCTTCGATTTCGCCTACACATCCCCAACAGTCGCCCCCACAGTTCGACGACAGGGCGTCGCTCGCTTGCTCTAGTAAGCGTCCGCAGATTGTGCAGTTCATATTCACGACGCTGAGTTCTCTCCAACGACTGCTTCTGGCCGATAGGTGACATGGTAGCCAAGTCTGCGCGATGCCGGAAGCCGCGCTGGGGCGACGTTAGAAACGTCAGCGGTCCTTCGCGGGCAGTAGATGCAGGCTCGCTCTTCCAACGCTCCAGAAGACAAGCATCAACTGCGCCACACAAAGGCAATAGGAAAGCACGAGCAGAAAAATCAGCGACCCGATAGGCCGAGAATTTGCATCTACGATTGGCGGTGGAGTCGAAAAGTTGAACCGAACTTCCGAGACGGGGAAATGCAGGTAGTGCCAAGCAAGGCCGGAGTAAATCCTTAGTGAGTCTGGCGCAGGAATGGCAGAGAACTCCATGCCCAAGTTGAACGCGATCCAGAACAGGTCAGCACACAGGAGGGCAAGCAGGACTCTATGAAACGTCGAAACTCGATCCATAGGCTTTGACGTTTTTTGCTCACCAATGGCATTCATGCTCAATGTCCGCTTCTGGCCGATAGTGGAACCATAACCGGACAGTTGAGAAGTCAGTTGCAGGCTTCGGCACTGACTCGCTTCGTCATCTTGTGCCGGAAGGCCAGGATGCAAAGCTGCACGCCGGCATATAGGCCAAGCCCCTGCGACAGTAAAACAAGACGATCCAAGTCAAGTGCCCCTATCGTGACGAAGCCGTGAATCAAGTCGCCAATTCCAGAGGCAATGAAGTACCAACTGGCCAGATGGAAAAACTGGAGTGGCTCTCCGAGAAGAAAAGGGTTGATGGACCAAGCGGGTCGTCGCCAATATGGCGCAGACCGCTTGTTAAAGGTTTGGACGCCAATCACGAATAGCAGGCCTAGCGCACCGAAGACGAAACCTGTTCCAAGCATGGGCCACGACGAATCACCCGCCGGAACTGTGTTACTTCCAAAAACCGAGGCTGCGACAAACCCGGCCGAGACGATCGCTACACGAACAAGACGCCATAGATTCGTGATGCGGCCTGACACCCCAGTCCATTCTTCTTGCTTCACGTCTACCCTCCGTATCGATGACCGGCTTGAATGTCCGCTTCTGGCCGATGGGTGCCATCGTAGCCGGCGCCTAGCGCTCCGGTACTCGTGATCGGTCTGCGGCTGGCAGGTTTAAGTGCCCTCACCGGACACGGTGAAGAGCTTGGCGGGCGACTCATCAAGGGCCCGCGCCAGCCGATAAATGTTGAACAAACTCAGGTTTTTAAGGCCGCGTTCAATCTGGCTCACGTAGGTAACGTGCATCTCGGCCCGGTCGGCAAGCTCTTCTTGCGTCAAATGGTGCTTGTTGCGCAACACGCGTACGGCCGCGCCGAATTCCGTTTGCACTTCAGTCTGGTTTTTGAGCTTGGTGGCTGTCTTTCGCATACCAGAAAGTCTTGACCGCCTAGATTCATGAGTCCATAGACGTTGAATCCATATATGGATAAACTTCAGGTAGATTTATTGATCTATTACTCAAGCACGAAATGGTCACCAGGAAGAAGCGATCGACGCAGGTTTCAGAAGGAGCGAACCTCTGCCCACGCCCCATGCGCGATCTGCTTCGTCAGTTGCCCTGCCTTCACACGGACGGGCAAGGCAACGTCGACTACGCCAACTCGGACCAGGCCATCGTCGCCGCGACGGGGCAGAACGCGGCATGCATGGCCAGTGCGCTGCACATGGGCATGAGTGCCATCGGCCATCTGCTGGCCACGTCCGCACCGCAGATCGATGACGGCTCGGTGGGGTCGGATGCCATCGAGGCCCTGGGCTGGCTGATGGCCGAGCTGGGTGATCTGGGCGCGGAGCTGGCGGTGATGGCCATTCGGTGCCGCGCGCGCGACCGGGCGCCCTGAACGCGCTCTGAGTCCCCCGATCGGCATCACGAATCGTGATGCCCCCATGCCGTTTCGACCCTGACCGGGAGGCCGGCCGCTGCCTAGACTGCGGCGGGCCTGTTCCCCACTGTGGTCACCAACATGAAGAACGATCTCCCCGACGGACGCCTGGTCATCCCCTCGATGCAGCCCCATTGCTCGCCCGCCGAATGGCAGGCCCGCGTGGACCTGGCGGCGTGTTACCGGCTGGTGGCCATCTACGGCATGTCCGACATGATGGCCAACCACATTTCGTCGCGCGTGCCGGGTGAGGACGACGCCTTCCTGATCAACGCCTACGGGATGATGTACGAGGAGATCACGGCCTCCAGCCTGATCAAGGTGAGCCACGACGGCACGGTGCTGAGCCAGCCCGATTTCGGTGACCTGAACTACGGCATCAACAAGGCCGGCTACGTGATCCACAGCGCGGTGCACGAGGCCCGGCCCGAGGTGGCCTGCGTGATCCACACCCACAGCTGGGCCTCGATGGCGGTGTCGTCCCTGCAATGCGGCCTGCTGCCGCTCACGCAGACGGCGATGCGCTTCCTCCACATCGGTTACCACGACTACCAGGGCGTGGTGCTCGACCTCGCCGAGCAGGCCTCGCTGGTGAGCGACCTGGGCCAGGGCGAGGCGCTGATCCTGCGCAACCACGGCGCCCTCACCGTGGGCCGCACCGTGGGCGAGGCCTTCAACTGGATGCACCGGCTCGAATTGGCCTGCCGCTCGCAGCTGGCGGCCATGGCCTGCAACACCCCCTTCGCGCCCGTGGCCCAGCCCGTGCTGGAAGAGACCTGGAACAACTACCAGCCCGGCACGCGGCGCCCCTACGGCGTCATGGAGTGGCCGGCGCTGCTGCGCAGCCTGGACCGCATCGACCTCGGCTACCGCACCTGAGTTTTGACGTTTTCCCAACGAAGACCAACCACCAGGAGACAACGATGAATCGCACCTTCTTCGCGGCCAGCACGTGGCGCGCGCTGACCTTGGCCGCCCTTTCGCTGGGCAGCCTGGGCACCGCCTTGGCCCAGGACACCCGCTGGCCGGAGCGGCCGGTGCGCATGGTGGTGGCCTTCACGGCGGGCGGCACCACCGACATCATCGCGCGCGCCGTCTCGCAGAAACTCACCGAGAAGTTCGGCCAGAACTTCTTCATCGACAACAAGCCCGGTGCCGGCGGCAACATCGGCACCGAGTCCGTGGTGCGCGCCGCGCCCGACGGCTACACCTTCATCATCAACTCGGTGGGGCCGATCGCGGTCAACACCTGGCTGTACAAGTCGCTGCCCTACGACCCGCTCAAGGACCTGGTGCCCGTGGTGCAGATCGCCGACGTGCCCAACATGCTGGTGGTCCACCCCTCGGTGCCCGCGAACACGTTCGAGGAGTTCGCCGCGCTGCTCAAGGCCAGCCCCAACAAGATGAGCTACGGGTCCACCGGCGTGGGCACCTCGTCGCACCTCTCCAGCCACATGCTGGTTCAGCGCCTGGGCAGCGAGGCCGTGCACGTGCCCTACCGGGGCGCGGACGCGCTCAACGATCTGCTGGCGGGGCGGCTGCAGTTCATGTTCGCCACGATTCCCTCGGCGATCCTGCAGGTGAAGGCGGGCAAGCTGCGCGCGCTGGCCGTCTCCAGCGCCAAGCCTTCGCGCTCTCTGCCGGGCGTGCCCACGGTGCAGGAGAAGGGCCATCCCGGTTTCGAGGCCGGTTCGTGGTTCGGCGTGTTCGCGCCCAAGGGCACCCCCGCCCCGGTGATCGCGGCGATGAACAAGGCGGTCAACGAGGTCTTGCCCGGCCTGGAGGCGCAGCTGGTGAAGGAAGGCGCGGACCCAGTGGGCGGCTCGCCCGAGCAGTTCGGCCGCTTCACGCAGCAGGAAAGCGTGAAGTGGAAGGCGATCGTGGAAGCCTCCGGGGCCACGGCCCAATGAGCGAGGGCGGCCGCCCCTGGCGGTTGCTCCTGTCCAACGCCTGCCGCGAGCGCCTGGGCGAGCGCATCCGCGCGGCGGCCGATGGCGTGCCGATCCAGTTCGTGGGCGTCGACGAGGGCGATGCCGACGGGGCCTTCGTCTCGCGCGACGTGACCGGCCTGTCCACCAAGGACGAGGTGCTGCCCGACACCCAGCGCTTCTACGACGCGATGGAGCGCTCGCCCGGCCTGCAATGGGTGCACGTGCACTCGGCAGGCGCGGACCGCGCGATCTACCAGCGGCTGATGGCGCGCGGGGTGGCGCTGACCACCTCGCCGGGCACCAACGCCAGCATCGTCGCCCAGTCGGCGATGGCGGCCATTCTCTCGTTGTCCCGACACTTTCCGCTGCTGCGCGAGGCCCAGGCCCTGCGGCAGTGGCAGCCCCTGCTGCAGACCGGCCTGCCGCAGGACCTGGAAGGCCAGACCGCCGTGCTGGTGGGCTGGGGCCCGGTGGGCCAGGCGCTGGCGCGCTACCTGGCGGTGTTCGGTGTGCGCCTGGAGGTGGTGCGCCACCGGGCCACGGCAGAGGACTGCGACTGGCCCTCGCGCACCTACGAGCGCATCGACGAGGTGCTGCCCCGCGCCGACTGGCTGGTGCTGGCCTGCCCGCTGAGCGCGCAGACCCAGGGCCTGGTGGACGCCCGGCGCCTAGGGCTGCTGCGGCGCGGCGCGCGGGTGGTCAACGTCGCCCGGGGCGCGGTGGTCGACGAGGCCGCGCTGATCGACGCGCTGCGCGGCGGGCAGCTCGGCGGGGCTTACCTCGACGTGTTCCGGCTGGAGCCGCTGCCGCCCGCGAGCCCGCTGTGGAACCTGCCGAACACCCTGATCACCCCGCACAGCGCGGGCTTCGCCGCCGGCAACGAGGCGCGGGTGGAGGCCGTGTTCCTGCAGCGCCTGGCCGAGCGCGTGTCTAGAACGTGACCTTCACCGACGGCGCGCTGCGCTTCGCTTCGCCGTGGTACACGGCCTCGATGTTGTTGCCGTCCGGGTCGATCACGAAAGCGGCGTAGTAACCCGGGTGGTATGGGCGCTCACCCGGCCCGCCGTTGTCCTTGCCGCCAGCGGCCAGCGCCGCCCGGTGGAAGGCTTCGACCATGGCCCGGTCCTGCGCCTGGAAGGCCAGGTGGTGCCGGCCGGTGAGTTCGCCGTGCGCCGCCACGCTGTCGGCCGTGGAGACGAACAGCTCGTCGGCCCAGAAGAAGCCCGGGCCGGTGCCGCCCAAGGGCACCTTGAGCACCTTGAACACGGCTTCGTAAAAGGCCTGGCTGGCGGGAAGGTCCTTCACGACGAGCTGGATGTGGTCAATCAGGCGGCCTCGGTGCAGTTCCTGGGTTTCCATGCTTGAACTCCTGTGCGGGATGGGACCTTCATCCTACCGGGGCCGCCCACTAAACTCGGTGCGATGGCTCGCATCAAAAAACCCTGGCGCTGGGCGGCTCTGGCCGCCATCGGCGCCCTCTTCATCTGGTATTTCAAGGTGCTCGCCCTGGGTTACTACTGGCTCAGCACATCCATCAACGCGGCGCAATGGGAAGGTTCGTCCCTCTGGCTGCCGGGCTACCGGGTGACGGTGGAAGGCCTGCCGATCCAGGGTCTGAGCCGCAACACCTCGGGGCTCACCTTCAACTCGGAGACCGGCACCCTGTTCACGGTGATCAACCGCCCGCCGCAGATCGCCGAACTCACGACCGACGGCCGCCTGCTGCGCATCATCGAGCTGGAGGGGGCGAAAGACCCCGAGGGCATCACCTACGTGCGAGGCGACACCTACGTGATCTCCGACGAGGACAGCCACAGCATGTACTGGGTGCGGATCCAGCCGGAGACCACGCGCGTCTCGATCACCGGCCAGTCCAGCCTGGGCATCCGCATCGACAGCGTGCACAACAGCAGTTTCGAGGGCGTGTCCTGGGACAGCGAGCAGGACCGCCTGTTCGTGGTGAAGGAAAAACTGCCGCTGCGCGTGCTGGTCATCCGCGGGCTGGACGTGTTCAACGAATCCACCGGCTTCAACATCGACATCAGCGAATGGAAATCCTCCAGTGCGGCCTCGCTGTTCATGAGCGACCTGTCCTCACTCACCCTGCACGAACCCACCGGCCACCTGCTGCTGCTCAGCGACGAGTCGGCCCTGGTGGTGGAGTACGCGCCCGACGGTCAACCCATCAGCATGCTGCCGCTCTGGCGGGGGTTTAATGGGCTCCAGCGCAAGGTGCCTCAGCCCGAGGGCCTGGCGGTCGGCCCCGACAATGCGATCTACGTGCTGTCCGAGCCCAACCTGTTCTACCGTTTCGAGCGAACCCCAACCCCATCGGCCAGCCGCTAAGCTCGCCCATCACCGCCACCATCACCAAAGGAACACGCCATGGGCGCACAGTGGAAAGCCAAACACAAGGACCTCGCGGCGAACGCCAAGGGGCGGCTCTTCGGCAAGCTCGTCAAGGACATCGTGATCGCCGCCCGCCACGGCGCCGACCCGACCTCCAACGCCCGGCTGCGGCTGGTGATGGAACAGGCGCGCAAGGTGTCCATGCCCAAGGACACGCTGGACCGCGCGATCAAGAAAGGCGCCGGGCTCACCGGCGAAGCGGTGCACTACGAGCACGTGGTCTACGAGGGCTTTGCCCCGCACCGCGTGCCGGTGATGGTGGAATGCCTCACCGACAACGTGAACCGCGCGGCCTCCGAGATGCGCGTGCTGTTCCGCAAGGGCCAGCTGGGCAGCTCGGGCTCGGTGGCCTGGGATTTCGACCATGTGGGCATGATCGAAGCCGAAGCCGCCCGCAAGGACGCCGACCCCGAACTCGCCGCCATCGAGGCTGGCGCGCAGGACTTTCACCCCGGCCACGACGAGGGCGTGACCGTGTTCCTCACTGACCCGACCGACCTCGACCTGGTCAACCGGGCCCTGCCGGCGCAGGGCTTCACGGTGCTGTCGTCCAAGCTGGGCTACAAGCCCAAGAACCCGATCGACCCGGCCAGCCTGAGCGCCGAGCACCTGGAAGAGGTGGAGGCCTTCCTGGCCGCGCTGGACGCGAACGAGGACGTGCAGAACGTCTTTGCCGGCCTGGGCGGTTGACCGACAATCTCCCCCATGAACGACACGACCGCTTCCACCCCCAACCGTCCTCCCCTGCCCGACCACCTGTCCATCGACCCACGCAGCCCGCACCACGTGGCCGCCGTGTTCGAGCATGACATCGGCATCCGCTTCAACGGCAAGGAACGCTTCGACGTGACCGAATACTGCATCAGCGGCGGCTGGGTGAAGGTCCCTTCGGGCAAAACCCTGGACCGCAAAGGCAACCCGCTGCTGATCCAGCTCAAGGGCACGGTGGAAGCCTTCTACAAATAGAGACGACTTGCCCTGAACCTGCGGCGCCCCTCGGGCTCGAACCGGTACCCATGCGACGCAGAACCCTTCTTCTCTCCCTTCCCCTGGCGCTCGGCGGCCCGGCGCTGGCCCTGGCGGCCGACGCCGTCAACGGCGAAGCGCCCGACAAGCCGGCGGGTTACCCGGTCTCGCTCGAGCAGATGCAGCAGGCGGTGGCACAGCGCTTTCCCCGCCGCTACCCGGTGCAGGGCCTGCTCAACCTGGACCTGCAGACCCCGCGCCTGCAATTGCTGCCCGAGCAGAACCGGCTGCGCGCCGAAATGGCCGTGGAGGCCGCCGGCCCGGCGCTCAACCGGGTGCACCAGGGCCGGTTCGATGTGGAGTTCGGCCTGCGCTACGAAGCCAGCGACCGCACCCTGCGCGCCCACCAGTTGCGCCTGGCCCGGCTCGCCTTCCCTACCCTGCAACCCAAGGTGGTGGAGATGCTCAACGCCTACGCGCCCGTGCTGGCAGACCAGTCGCTGCGCGAGGTGGTGGTGCACGAACTGACCGCCAAAGACCTGGCCGCGGTGGACGCCATGGGCATGCAGCCCGGCACCATCACCGTCACCAACAAGGGGCTGGTCATCGCCCTGGTGCTCAAACCGCTCTGAGGCTCAGCCGCGCGGGTGGTGCTGCGCCACGATGCTCTTGAGGCGCTCGCGGGCCACGTGGGTGTAGATCGTGGTGGTGGAGATGTCGGCGTGGCCGAGCAGCATCTGCACCGCGCGCAGGTCGGCGCCGTGGTTGAGCAGGTGGGTGGCAAAGGCGTGGCGCAGCGTGTGCGGCGAGAGCGGCGAGGTGATGCCGGCCTGCGCCGCGTACTTCTTCACCAGTTGCCAGAACATCGCCCGCGTCATCGCCTCGCCCGCGCGCGCCCCGCGTGAGGTGACGAACAGGTCTTCGCTCTGCTGGCCGTTGAGGATCTCCACCCGCGCCTGGCCCAGGTAGCGCTGCAGCCATTGGCCCGCCAGCTGGCCGAAGGGCACGAGGCGCTCCTTGTTGCCCTTGCCGGTGATGCGCAGCACGTGCTCGTTCATGCCCACGTGCCAGGTCTTGAGCGTGACCAGCTCGCTCACGCGCAGGCCGCTGGCGTAGATGAGTTCGAGCATGCAGCGGTCGCGCAGGCCCAGGGGCGTGCCCACGTCGGGCGCGTTCAGCAGCGCCTCCACCTGGGCCTCGGACATGGTCTTGGGCACGCGCAGCGGCTGGCGCGCGGGCACCAGGCGCAGCGTGGGATCGACCTGGATGACGCGTTCGCGCAGCGCCCAGCGGAAGTAGCGCTTGAACACCGTGAGCCGCCGGTTGGCGGTGGTGGCGCGGGTTTCGGCGTGGCGGTCGCTGAAGTACTGGTTGAGGTCGGCCTCGCTGGTCTCGGGCAGGGTCTTGCCGTGCCCGGCCAGCCACTGGCCGAGCAGCACGAGGTCACGCCGGTAGGCGTCGAGCGTATTGCGCGAGAGGCCTTCCTCCAGCCAGAGACTGTCGATGAAGGCCCCGGCGATGCCTTCGCTGGCCGATGCCAGGGCCTGGTCCATCACTCCAGCTTGAGCTTCTGCTTGGCGACCACTTCCTTGTAGACCTCGAACTCGGCCTTGATCTGCGCGGTGAACTCGGCCGGCGTGTTGCCGACGATGAGCGAGCCGGTGTCCTCGATGCGCTTCTTCACGGCCGGGTCGGTCAGGGCCTGCTTGGTCGCGTTGTAGACCTTGTCCACCACCTCCTGCGGCAGGCCCTTGGGACCGATCAGGCCGTAGTAGGCCATGCGGTTCACCGGCTCCAGGCCCACTTCCTTGAAGGTCGGCACATCGGGCAGCACGGCCAGGCGCTGCGGTGCGGCCACCACGATGGCGACCAGGCGGCCCGACTTGATGAAGGGCAGCGCCGAAGGCAGGTTGTCGAAGATGATGGGCACGGTGCCGCCCACGGTGTCGTTGAGCGCCGGGCCCGCGCCGCGGTACGGGATGTGGGTGATGAAGGTGTTGGTCAGGCTCTTGAACAGCTCGGTCTGCAGGTGGCCGATGCCGCCGGTGCCCGAGCTGGAGTAGCTGTACTTGCCGGGGTTCTTCTTGATCTCGGCGACGAAGGACTTGTAGTCCTTGGCCGGGAAGCTGGGGTGCACCGCGATCACGTTGGGCGTGGCGGCGATGTTGATGATGGGCGTGAAGTCCGTGAGCGTGTTGTACGGAATCTTGTCGTTGATGGCGGGGTTGGCGGCCGTGGTGGACACGGTGGCCATGCCCAGGATGTAGCCGTCGGCCGGCGTGCGGGCCAGTTCGGTCGCGCCGACCACGCCGCCGCCACCGGCCTTGTTTTCCACCACCATGCTCTGGCCCAGGGCCTTGCCCAGGGAGTCGGACATGACACGCGCGATGATGTCGGTGGTCCCGCCCGGTGCGAAGGGCACCTGCAGTTTGATGATCTTGTTGGGGTAGGCCTGTGCCCAGGCGCTGCCCGCCACCGCCACCGAGGCGGTGGCCAGACCGATCGCAACCAGCTGACGACGAGAAACCATGACGAGTACTCCTTGAAACATCGAAAAAATCAAAGGGTGGCGCCCATGCTAACCGCCCGGGCCACCCCAACCAGCCCCGCACTTTAGACGCGGACGCCCGGGGTGAACATGGGGAGACTACATACGTATTAACCCGAAAAGGGTGCCGGCCTGCGGCTATGCTCTGACAGTGAATTTCGCCCAGCTTCTGTTCCCCGATTTCTCGCTCATTCTGTGCGGGTACCTGGTCTGCCGCTTCACCGCCCTCAACCGCAAGGTCTGGGAGCAGGTCGAGAGCCTGGTGTATTACTTCCTGTTTCCGGTCCTGCTGTTCCACTCGATCGTGAAGAGCCCGCTGGACCTGAGCGCGGCCTCCAGCCTGATGGGCGCGGGCATCGCGCTGGGGGTGGCGGGCATCGCGCTGAGCTATTCGCTGCCGCACTGGCCCTGGCTCGGGCCGAAGCTGGACGTGCGCCTGCACGCCGCGAGCGCGCAGGTGGGTTTCCGCTTCAACTCCTTCATTGCCCTGGCTCTGGCCGACAAGGTGGCCGGCCCGCAGGGTCTGTTGATGATCGCGGTGCTGATCGGCGTGTGCGTGCCTTTGTTCAACGTGGGCGCGGTGTGGCCGATGGCGCGCCATGCCAACAAGGGCTTCGGGCGCGAGCTGTTGCGCAACCCGCTGATCATCGGCACGCTCGGCGGCCTGATCGCCAACCTGCTGGGGTTCTCGATCCCGTTCTGGCTGGAGCCGACGGTGAACCGCATCGGCCAGGCTTCGCTGGCGCTGGGTCTGCTGGCGGCGGGTGCGGGCATGCAGTTCGGCATGCTGGCCTCGGCCAAGCTGCTGGGTGGCATGGTGCTGGCCTGCAAGCACCTGGGCATGCCTTTGCTGGCTTTCGGTCTGGCCAAGCTGTTCCGCCTGGATCCGACGCAGACGACCGTGCTGCTGATGTTCTCTGCGGTGCCGACCGCGTCGAGCTGCTATGTGCTGGCGGCGCGCATGGGCTACAACGGGCCTTATGTGGCCGGGTTGGTCACCTTGTCCACCTTGCTGGGGATCGTCAGTCTTCCCTTTGCCTTGGGGGTATTGGGGGGATGACTTAGTTTTCTCTCTTCCGGATTTGCGGGGCCCCAGGGGCGAGCAATCGAACGTTGACGCGCCACCGCTTCTTCGGATCGAACATCCGGGCGTTCTGCGCAGCGGGGTAAAGGAGGAGGCGGCACCAGCCGCCGGGGGACACCCGCGGAGCAGAGCGCCCGGGTGGTCGATCCCGCGAGGCAGAAGAGCGAGAAAGAGAGAAAGGCCTCAGTACCCCAAAAGGTTCTGCCGCACGTGCAGCAGATGGGCCAGGGTCAACTCACGGGCCCGCACCGCATCCCGGTCCCGCAAGGCATCCACGATGGCGCGGTGTTCGGACTGATAGGCCAGCCGGCGTTCCGAAGTCACGCTCTTCTTCTTGAGCTGCCCCCAGTCCCCTTGCGCCCGCACCGTCTTCATCAGCGTGAACACATTCGCCACGAAGCTGTTGTGCGCCGCGTCCGCGATCGCCTGGTGCAGCTCCGCGTCCCAATGCTCGAAAGCCTCCAGCGTCTCGGCGGCCTCCGCGTTCGCGCAGCACGCCTCCATGCGCTGCAGATCTGCCTGGTTCGCGTTGCGGATCGCCATGTCGATGATCGCCGGCTCCATGGCCAGCCGCGCCTCCATCAGCTCGGCCGGGCTCGTGTACTGCGACGAGTCCTGCTGCACACGCTGACCCAGCCGCGCCCCCACCTGCTCGGCCACGAACGTGCCGCTGCCCACCGTCTGTTCGATCAGGCCTTGCTGCTTGAGGTCCAGCAAAGCCTTGCGCACCGTCGTGCGGCTCACACCAAAACTTTCGGAGAGCTCGCGCTCCGTCGGCAGCCGGTCGCCCGCCCGCCAGTGGCCCGAACGCAGCTGCGCCAGGATCGATTCGCGCAAAGGCGTTGACATGCTCATGGGTGACGAATGTACCAAAACAGACCAATTCACCGTCCACAAACCGCTTAAGTGATTTCCCCAGGTCTCAACTTCCTCTTATCGCCTACTATCATGGTTCTGGTACCAATTGGTATTTTTTGGTATTTCATCTGGATTTTCAACAAGGAGTTTGCGTGCGCCTCGCCACTTTCGTTCACCAGGGCCAACGCCAGGTCGGCCTCGTTTCGGCCGACGGCCAGACCGTCACCCCCCTCGCCCTGAACCCGGCCGATGCCCAGCGCGGCGTGCTGCCGCTGATCGAGGCCGCAGCCGCCGGCCAGCCCCTGCCCGCCACCACCGGCGCGGCCCTGAAGCTGGCCGACGTGAAGCTGGAAGCCCCCCTGCCCCTGCCCCGCCGCAACCTCTGGTGCGTGGGCCGCAACTACCACGAGCACGCCAAGGAACTGCAGGGCTCGGTGTTCAAGAACAACAACGCCAACCCCGCCGTCTGGCCCATCGTGTTCACCAAGGTGCCCGAGTGCGTAATCGCCGACGGCGCCGACGTGCTGCTGCCCGGCGACGAGATCTCGCCCCAGATCGACTACGAGGCCGAACTGGCCGTGGTCATCGGCACCGGCGGCAAGAACATCGCCAAGGCCGACGCCATGAAGCACATCTACGGCTACACCATCGTCAACGACGTGACCGCGCGCGACGTGCAGATGCGCCACCAGCAATGGGACATGGGCAAGAGCTTCGACACCTTCTGCCCCATGGGCCCGTGGATCGTCACGGCCGACGAGCTCGACGGCCAGCACACCCGCGTGCGCTGCTGGGTCAACGGCGAACCGCGCCAGGACGGCCGCACCGAAGACCTGATCTTCGACATCCCCACCCTGATCGAAACCATCTCGCGCGGCATCACGCTCTACCCCGGTGATGTGATCGCCACCGGCACGCCGGCCGGCGTGGGTCTGGGCATGACGCCGCCCACCTTCCTGAAAAGCGGCGACGTGGTGCGCATCGAGATCGATGGCATCGGCACGCTGCAGAACCGCTTCGTCTGATTCCAACAACAAACGACAGGAGACAAAGATGAACCGAATCACACGCCGTCTGGGCAGCCTCGCGCTGGCCCTCGCCGCCACCCTGGGCCTGGCCCAGGCCCAGGACGCCTACCCCAGCAAGCCCGTCACCATGGTCGTGCCCTTCCCACCCGGCGGCGTGGCCGACGTGGTGGGCCGCCCGGTGGCCGAGGCCATGGCGCGCCACCTCAACCAGCCGGTGGTGGTGGTCAACCGCGCCGGTGCGGGCGGCGGCATCGGCATGGCGCAGGTGGCCAAGGCCGCGCCCGACGGCTACAACCTGCTGATGGCGCTGTCTTCCATCGTGGTGCTGCCCGAGGCCGACAAGATCCTCGGTCGCGCGCCGATGTTCGAGCTCTCCCAACTTCTGCCCATCGCCCGCATGACGGCCGACCCCACGGTGCTGGTGGTGCGCGCCGACAGCCCCTGGAAGACCTACGCCGAGTTCATGGCCCACGCCAAGGCCAACCCCGGCCGCATCAGCTTCGGTTCATCGGGCAACTACGGCACCATGCACGTGCCCATGGAGCAGCTCAAAGCCGCCACCGGCAGTTACCTGCTGCACGTGCCCTACACCGGCGCGGGCCCGGCCATTCTTGGCATGCTCAGCGGCCAGGTCGACGCCGTGGCCACCGGCCCGGCCAGCGCGGTGGGCCAGATCAAGGCCGGCAAGCTGCGCGCGCTCGCGCACTGGGGCGAAGGCCGCCTGGCCCTGCTGCCCGATGTGCCGAGCTTCCGAGAGCTCGGTGTGCCCATCAACTACTCGCAGTGGGCGGGCATCTTCGTGCCGGCCGGCACGCCGCCCGCGGTGGTGAACAAGCTGCGCGAAGCGGCGCGCATGGCCGCGCAAGACCCAAGGACGGTCCAGGTGATGACCACCGCCGGCACCTCGTTCCAGTTCCAGGACGCCGCGGACTTCGACAAGTTCGTGCAGAGCGACGCCAAGGCCATGGCGGCCGTGGTGCAGAAGATCGGCAAGGTCGACTAAGCCACTTCGGCCCCGCGCAGGCGCTCAGCGCGCGGCGGTGCCCAACACGAGGTCGATGCGCCGTTGCAGGCGCGCCGCCTCGTCGGTGGCGCCCGCGGCCTGGGCGCGTTGCCGTTGCAGGCCAAGCCAGGCCCCCAGGGGTCGGCGCCAGCCCTGCGCCGAGGCGGTGTCCACCGCCTGCGCCAGCACGGCTGGGGTGGCGCGGCCGCTGCGCAGCAGCACGCCGGCGGCCACCAGCCGCGACAAGGGGTCTTTCACCGCAGCCAGAGCGGCCTCGGGCGCACCGCTGTTCAGCAGCGCGCGCTGCGCCTCGGGCAGCAGCGCCGCATCGGCCGGCTGCGCGGTGCCGGCGAGGTAGCGCGCGTAGGCCTGTTCGGCCGGTGCCGCGTCCTGCGCGAGCGCCTCGAAGCCGGTGCAAGGCTCGAACACCACCGCCGCCACCCGGGTGGCGCAACGCAACAACTCGGCGCGCGCCAGCAGGTCAGGCCGGCCGGTGCTGGTGAGTTCGCGCCGCACGCGCGCGAATTCGGCCGCCTCGACAGCCGCGTCACCGCGCAGCCAGGCCTCGGCCGCGCGCTCGGTGCCGTCCTTGGCGTTCAATTGCCATTCGGGTATGGGCGGCTGGTTGCCGCAAGCGGCCAGGGCCACCACGGCGCACGCCAGCAGAACGATGGACAGCTTCATGGCAGCTTGATTTCTGTGTCCTTCGAGAAAGGCCACTTGCGGTTGATGTCGTTGATCATCGTGTCCACCTTGCGCAGGCTGGCCTCGACCTCGCCGCGCAGGTAGCCCAGGTCGCTGGTGGCCTCGCGGGTGTTGCCGGCGATGCCCTGCACTTCCACCAGCACCGCGTCCACTTTCTTCAGGCTGGTGCGCGTTTCGGCCAGCAGGCCGTTGAGCTGCTGCACCGTCGCGCGCGCGTCGCCCACCAGGCCGGCCTCGCCGGGCGCGGCACCCTGGCCGAAGACCTGGCGATCGGCGTTGGCGGCCAGGCTGTCCAGGCGTCTGGCCAGCGAGTCCGCGCGCAACAACAGGGCGTTGGTGCGGTCGATGGTGGCGACGAGCTTCTTGGCGTCCTCGTCGTTGCCCATCAGCACACCCAGGCCGCCGTGCGGGCCCTTGAGGCGCTCGGTGGCCACCTGCACACCGCCCAGGGTGCCGGCCACCGCGCCGTCGCTGGCGGTGAGCGCGGCCAGGTTGTCGAGCACCTCGCGCATGCTGGCGGCCAGCTTGGGGATCTCGGCGGCGGTATCGCCGCGCAGCACGGTGCGCTCGGCACCGTCGGGCAAGGCGGGGTCTTCGAGCACGCCGCTGTAGGCGCGGATGCGCGTGCCGCCCACCAGGCCGCGCTCCATGGTGAAGATGCTGGAGGTGCGCAGCCATTTCGCGTCCTTGCGCGGCACGTCGATCAGGATGCGCGCGTTGCCGTCGTCGGCCAGCTCGATGCGCGCCACGCGCCCGATGGCGAAGCCCGCGAAGGTCATGTCCATGCCCACGACCACGCCCTCGGAATCGTCGGAGATCAGCACCAGCCGCTGCGTGGGTTCGAGCACGCCGCGCGCGAACAGGATGTAGGCCGCCGAGCCCACCAGCAGCACGGCCATGAGCATGAGCAGCAGCCCGGCCTTGAACTCCAGGTTCTTCACCGGCGGGGCTTCGGGTGGCGGGGGCGTGGGATTCATGGGTTCAATAGTAGTTGCCGACCAGCGACACCACCTCGATCAGCAGCACGACCGAGAACAGGCGGGCGAATTCACTCATGTCGCTGCGCCGGCTGTAGCGGCCCTCGCGGTCGGCCTGGGCCGCGCCCGCCAGCGGCACCACGGCCACCGCGAGGCTGAAGAAAATGGTCTTGAGGCCGAAGATCAGCGTGACCGCCGGCGAGAACACGCCGCCCACCGCGCGCGTGTAACCGGGCAGCCCCCAGGGCGAGAAGCCGTACACGGTGAGGTAGGTCAGCACCAGCGCCACCACCGAGCTCAGGCCGGCGAGCAGCAGCACCGAGAACATGCTGCCCAGCGCGCGCGGCAGCAGCTGGTTGGCCAGCAGCGACTGCCGCTCGGGCAGGCTGCCCTCGCGCTGCTGCAGCGCCAGCTGCTTGCGCACCTCCTGCGCCCCCGGCATGGCGTAGCGCACCGCCACGAACATGGCCACATAGAGCGGAATGAGTTCGAGCACCAGCGTGCGCACCAGCACCTCCAGCGCGTACTGCGACAGGCCGTAGCTGTAAGCGGTGGCCACGACGATGCGGATCAGCACCAGGCTCACCAGCGCCGACAGCACCAGGAACCAGGTGAGCAGCGGCGCGGTGGCGCGGTACAGGCTGCCGAGCACCGCCTGGCGGTGCGTGGGCGCGCGGTAGCTGGCCGGCGACAGCGCCAGCACCAGGATCTGTGCGCCGACAAACAGGGTGTGCCACCAGGCGTTCCAGCTCGCGCGCAGGCCCCGGCCCCAGCGGCCCAGGGTGTCGTGTGCGGCGTTCACGGGGTTCATGGGCCCATGATAGCCGTGGGTCTTCGCCCCGCTGCGCGGGCAAATGTGACAGCATGCTGCCGGTGCGGCGGTCAGAATCCGGGACAAACCACCCGCCGCCAGGAGACAACACCCATGCCCGATGCCGTCCACCCCGTGGTCCGCCGCCAGACCATCGCCGACGCCCTGCGCCGCACCGCGCAGCGCCTGCCCGCCAAGTCCGCCGTCGTCTGCGGCGACACGCAATGGACCTACGCCGAGTTCGACGCCCTGGTCAGCCGCCTGGCCGCCGGCCTGGCGCGCATCGGCGTGGCCCAAGGCGACAAGGTGGCCGTGCTGGCACGCAACTCGCACGGCTTTGCCGCGCTGCGCTTCGCGCTGGCCCGCCGGGGCGCGGTGATGGTGCCGATCAACTTCATGCTCAAGGCCGACGAGGTGGCCTACATCCTGCGCCACGCGGGCGCGCGCACCCTGGCCACCGACAGCGGCCTGGCCGAGCTGGCGCGCGCGGCAGCGGCGCTGGACACGCAAGTCCAGCAGTACCTCTGGCTGCCCTCGGAAGACCCGAGCGAGCCGGTGGCCGGCATGCACCGCTTCGACGAGCTCGCGGCCTGCACCGACCCGCTGCCCGAGGTCACGCTGGGCAGCTACGACCTGGCTCAGATCGTCTACACCAGCGGCACGGAATCCACCCCGAAAGGCGCCATGCTCACGCACGACGCGGTGCTGTGGCAGTACGTGAGCTGCGTGATCAACGCCGAGATCGCCGAAGACGATCATGCCCTGCACGCGCTGCCGCTCTACCACTGCGCGCAGCTCGACGTGTTTTTTGGCCCGGCGGTCTACATCGGCAGCAGCAACGTGATCACTGCCAAGCCGGTGCCCGACAACCTGATCGCACTGATCGAGAAGTACCGCATCACCAGCTTCTTCGCGCCGCCCACGGTGTGGATCGCGCTGCTGCGCTCACCGCTCTTCGATGCGACCAAGCTCCGCAGTCTGGCCAAGGGCTACTACGGCGCGTCCATCATGCCGGTGGAGGTGCTCAAGGAACTGGCTTCACGCCTGCCTTCGGTGCGGCTGTGGAACCTGTACGGCCAGACCGAGATCGCGCCGCTGGCGACCATGCTCGGCCCGGACGACCAGCTGCGCAAACCCGGCTCCTGCGGCAAGGCGGTCATCAACGTGGAAACGCGCGTGGTCAGCGACGACATGCGCGATGTGGCCGTGGGCGAGGTTGGCGAGATCGTGCACCGCTCGCCCCACCTCATGCTGGGCTACTTCAACGATCCCGATCGCACGCGGGCCGCGTTCGACGGCGACTGGTTCCACAGCGGCGACCTCGCGGTGATCGACGAGGAAGGCTACATCACCGTGGTGGACCGCAAGAAGGACATGATCAAGACCGGCGGCGAGAACGTGGCCAGCCGAGAGGTGGAGGAAATGGTCTACCGCCTGCCGGCCGTGAGCGAGGTGGCGGTGATCGGCCTGCCCGACCCCAAGTGGGTGGAGGCGGTGACGGCGGTAATCGTGGTCAAGGCCGGGCAGGCGCTCACCGAGGACGAGGTGATCGCGCACTGCAACCGGCACATGGCCGCCTTCAAGAGCCCGAAGCGCGTGGTGTTCAGCGACAGCCTGCCCAAGAACCCCAGCGGCAAGCTGCTCAAGCGCGAGCTGCGCCAGCGCTACACGGGCTGAGGCACCGCGTAGGGCTGCTCGTCCGGCGTGTTGAGCGCCACGTCGCGGTAGAACGCGCGCCAAGTGTCGGGCGGGTAGCTCGCGGGGTCGCGGGCCGCCAGGTAGTCCACCAGCGCGAAATGATTGACCCGGTGGTCGACCACCGCCCGGTCGAAGCGGGCTGTCCCCCGGATGTGCGACATGATCGACCGGCTGAGCAGGCAGTACGACCAGGTGGCCGAACCGATGCCGTCGAGGCCGATGCAGGGGAAATACAGGTTCGGCGCATCGAGGCTGTGAAACAGGTCACCGCAGCGCGCGCACAGCGCATCGAGGGTGCGGATGGACGAGATCTCGGGCAGGTCAAAGTACGACAGGTCCATGCGGTAGCCGGTGCCCCAGAGCAGCAGGTCGGTCTCGATGCGGGTGCCGTCCGAGAGCGTGACGGTGCGGCCGGCGATGGAGGCCACATCGCCGCGATGGCGTTCGATGCTCGCGAAGTGGGCCAGCATGCCGGGGCGCCCGGGGATGAGCTGATCGCGCTGCACATCGAAGTCGTGCGACGGCAGGATCTCGCCGATGCCGAACTTCTCGTAGCGCGAGCGCATGTCGGCACCGATGGTCGCACTTTGCTCCGCGACCGACAGCCCGCTGGCCTGCAGCCTCGCAAACCCGCGCACGCTGCCCGCAATGTGTTTCGGTTTGCGCGTCGGCAGAAACCAGCGCAGCCCCCGGTACACCCAGATGGTGCGGCGTGCACCGTGGAGCGTGCACAGTTCCAGCAGATCCAGCGCCGAGGCGCCCCCGCCGACCACGAGCACATCGCGGCCGGCCAGCAAGCCGGGGTCGCGAAGCGCGCTCGAGTGGAACTCCTGCACCGCGCTGGACCCGCGGGAGACGGTCGGGACGACCGGGGTGTTGTGCGCGCCTGTCGCGGCGATGAGATGCCGCGCACGCACGGTGCCTTGCGGTGTGACCAGTTCCCACCCGGTTTGGACGGGCTTGGCGCACTGGACGGGCGCATTCAGCCGGATGCCGTCGGCCAGCTGGAACCGGGCGACCCATGCGTCGATGTTGGCCAGGATGTGCGGCTGCGTCGCACCGTCGAGCGGCAGGTCACCCAAGGTCCAGTCCGCGGGACAGATCTGGATGTCCTGCCAGGCGGGGAGGTCCCGCCACAGTCCGCCGACGCGATCCGCCCGCTCGAATACCAGGGCATCGAGGCCGGCCCGGCGCGCATAGGCCAGCGCCACGACGCCCGCCAGGCCGCCGCCGACGATGGCCAGGTCCAACGGGTTGCTGCGGGTGTCCATGCGAGTCCCCCGAGATCCCATGCCGCGTTGCGGCGAGAGCCTGCATTGAGCGCCCAATCCGGGGGGCGCGCAAGGGGCCTCTGGCTCAGCCGCCCAGCGTTTCGTGGTGGCCGACGGCGCCGCGCTTCCAGTAGGCAGAGGCGCGCACGCGGCCCTTGTCCAGGCCGTGGCCGTCCACCAGGGCCTGCCGCACGGCCGCGATGCTCGCGGCCTCGCCGCCGGCCCAGGCAAAGCCCTCGCCCGCCGGCAGCTTCAGCGCGGCCACGGCACTCGCGAGCGCGTCGGTGGCCCCGGTCTGAATCCAGTGCGCCTGCAGGCGCGCGCGGGTGCTGAAAGTGCGGCGGTCGGCCGCATCGCCGGTCTCGATCACGGTGATGGCCTGGGCGGTGTCGGGCAGCTCTTCGAGCCGCCGCGCGATCGCCGGCACGGCGGACTCGTCGCCCACCAGCAAGTGCCAGTCGAAGCCGGTCGGCACCACGAAGGAACCGCGCGGGCCGCCCAGGCCGACCTCGTCGCCGGGCCTGGCCGCTTCCGCCCAGCGCGAGGCCACGCCGTCGCCGTGCAGCACGAACTCGATGTCCAGCGTGCCGGCGGCGCGGTCGAACTGGCGCGGCGTGTAGTCGCGCATCACCGGCTTTTCAGCGCCAGGCGGCAGGGCCAGACCGTCGGGACCGGGCTGGGGCAGCACCAGCGGCTGGCCGGGCTGCGCCGGCAGCATGAGCTTGGCGTGGTCGTCGAACGAGGCGCTGACGAAATCGCGCAGCGCCTCGCTGAAAAAGCGGATGCGCAGGAAGTGCGGGCTCACCGCGTCGATGCGCTGCACCGTCAGGCGGCGCACCTTGATCTCGTGGCGCACGCGCTCCACGGCCAGCGGGTTGGGAATGCTTGTGTTCATGATGGGATTTGGTTGATAATGACAACCATCATGCCTTGATTGGATGACACTGTCAACAACATGGACAACCCACGATGACGAGAAATGCGAACACCGAGGTGCTGGACCGCCTGCACGGCCTCATGCACGGCCTGCGCCGCCACCTGCAGGAGGCGGTGCGCCAGGACGGCGAGGGCCTGGGGCCGATGGAGGCGCGCTGCCTGGCCTACTTCATGCGCCACGACGGCGCCACGCAGAGCGACCTGGTTCAGCACTCGGGCCGCGACAAGGCGCAGATCGCGCGCATCGTGAAAGCCCTGCACGAGCGTGGCCTGCTGCAGAGCCGCCCGGACCCCGACGACGGCCGCAGCCAGCGCGTGGGCGTCACGGCCGAAGGCCAGGCGCTGCAACGCAAGATGCAGCAGCACCGGGTGCGCTTCGAGAAGACCATGATGAGCGGCCTGGGTGAGGCCGACCGCGCCACCCTGCTCGCCCTGCTCGACCGGCTGCAGGACAACGTGGGCGAAGCCTGAGCCTTCAGGGGATCGCGGCCAGGCCCTGCGCCATCGCCCAGGCCACGTGCTCGCGCACCAGCTCGCTGGGGTGATCGGCACGGGCCTGCAAGGCCCGAAGCATCGCTTCATCGGGCCCTGAGCGCAGCGCGTTGCCGAGCGCGACCGCGATGTTGCGCAGCCAGCGCTCGTGCCCGATGCGGCGGATCGGGCTGCCTTCGGTGCGGCGCAGGAACTCGTCCTCGCTCCAGGCGAACAACTCCAGCAGCGTGGCGCCGCTGAGGCCCTCGCGCGCGTCGAAATCGGGCAGCGGGCTGCGCCGGGCGAACTTGTTCCAGGGGCAGACCAGCTGGCAGTCGTCGCAGCCGTAGATGCGGTTGCCGATCAAGGGGCGCAAGGCCTCGGGAATGGGGCCCGCGTGTTCGATCGTCAGGTAACTGATGCAACGGCGTGCGTCCAGCCGGTGCGGCGCGGTGATGGCCTGCGTGGGGCAGATGTCGATGCAGGCGCGGCAGGCGCCGCAGTGCGCACTGATCGGCTCGGTGGGCGGCAGGGGCAGGTCGGTGTAGATCTCGCCCAGGAAGAACATCGAGCCGGCTTCGCGGTTCAGCAGCAGCGTGTGCTTGCCGCGCCAGCCCTGGCCGCTGCGCTGCGCGAGCTCGGCCTCCAGCACCGGCGCCGAGTCGGTGAACACGCGGTGGCCCAGCGGGCCGGCCGCGGCCTGGATGCGTTCGCTCAGGGTCTGCAGCCGGCTGCGCAGCACCTTGTGGTAGTCACGCCCCCGGGCATAGACCGACACGACGGCCTCGCCCGGGCGCTCCAGGCGCTGCAGCTCCAGAGCCTGCCAGTCCTCGGGGGTGCCGCGCGGCAGGTAGTCCATGCGCGCGGTGATCACGCTCAGCGTGCCCGGCACCAGCTCGGCCGGGCGGGCACGCTTCAAGCCATGGGCGGCCATGTAGGCCATGTCACCGTGCCATCCAGCCGACAACCAGGCCAACAAACCCGGTTCCGCGGCCGACAAATCCACACCGGCCACGCCAATTTGGGAAAATGCAAGCTCCTGGCCCCAGGCCTGTATCTGCGAGACGAGTTGAGCGGCATCAAAAGCGAACTTCATGGAAAGCCGATTGTAGGAACCGCACCGGTTTCTGCGGGCCCCGTGCCCCCTGCCGAACGCTGGCAGGGCCAGTGGGCCAGCGAAGAAGACACACAGGCCTTCGCGCGCCGCCTCGCCGCCGCCCCGGCCATCGCCCATGCCACGCTGACGCTGCAGGGCGACCTGGGGGCGGGCAAGACCACGCTGGTGCGCCACCTGCTGCGCGCGCTGGGCGTGCGCGGGCGCATCAAGAGCCCCACCTACGCGGTGGTCGAGCCGCACAGCGCGATCGACTGCGCGGTGATGCCCAAGGGCGAACCGCTGCAGATCTGGCACTTCGACTTCTACCGCTTCAACGACCCGCGCGAATGGGAAGACGCGGGTTTCCGCGAACTTTTCGCCGGCCCGGGCCTCAAGCTCGTGGAGTGGCCCGAGCGCGCCGGCGAGTTTCTGCCGGCGGTCGATCTCGAGATCGACATCCAACCCGACGACATGACGACACCCCAAGCCCCCACCGACCCGGACCAGGACACCCAGCGCACCGTGCACGCCACGGCGCTCACCGCCACCGGCCGCCGGTTGCTGGAGGCCCTGGCATGAGCGGCGCGCTCAGCCGCCGCACCCTGCTGAGCACCGGCACGCTGGTGCTGCTGCTGGGCACGCAGCAGATCGCGCGCGGGGCCAGCGTGGTGGCGGTGCGCATCTGGCCGGCCGAGGACTACACGCGCGTGACCATCGAGTCCGACGCCCTGCTGCAGGCCAAGCAGTTCTTCGTGACCGACCCACCCCGGCTGGCGGTGGACATCGAGGGCATCGACCTGCTGCCCGGCCTGCGCGAGCTGGTGGGCAAGCTCAAGTCGGACGACCCCAACATCGCCGGCATCCGCGCCGCACAGAACGCGCCCAACGTGGTGCGCCTGGTGATCGACCTCAAGAAGCCGATCAAGCCGCAGGTGTTCAACCTGGAACCGGTGGCGGCCTACCAGCACCGGCTGGTGTTCGACCTCTACCCCCTCAACCCGCCCGACCCACTGGAACAGCTGATCGCCCAGCGCATGAAGGACATGGACGCGGCCAGCGAACGCGCCGCGCGCCTGCTGGGCCTGGAGGCGGACAAGGTCACCAAGCCGGCCACACCGGCCGACGACCCGCTGGGCGAGCTGATCGCGGGCCGCGAACGGCCCAAGACCCCCGTCAGCCCGAACCAGAGCCCGAGCCCGACCACGCCCGTGCCCAAGCCGCCGCTGGGTGACAGCGACGACACCGCCGTGGCCGGCGCGGGCCCCAAGGGCAGCCCGGCCAAACAGCCGCCCGGCGGCAAGGGCAAGACCGAGCGCCTCATCATCATCGCGCTCGACCCCGGCCATGGCGGCGAAGACCCGGGCGCGATCGGCCCCAACGGCACGCAGGAAAAGCGCGTGGTGCTGCAGATCGCGCACAAGCTGCGCGAGCGCATCAACGAGACCCGCGTCAACGGCAACCCCATGCGCGCCTTCATGACGCGCGACAAGGACTTCTTCGTGCCGCTGCAGGTGCGCGTGCAGAAGGCCCAGCGCGTGCAGGCCGACCTGTTCATCAGCATCCATGCCGACGCCTTCCTCACGCCCCGCCCTCAGGGCGCGAGCGTGTACGCGCTGAGCACGCGCGGCGCCACCAGCACCGCCGCGAAGTGGATGGCCGACAAGGAGAACGCCGCCGACCTGGTGGGCGGGCTGAACGTGAAGGCGGCCGACGCCCACGTGCGCCGCGCTCTGTTCGACATGAGCACCACGGCTCAGATCAACGACAGCCTCAAGCTGGGCTCGGCCATGCTGGGCCACGTGAAGAAGATCGGCAAGCTGCACAAGCCCCAGGTGGAACAGGCCAACTTCGCCGTGCTGCGCGCGCCCGACATCCCCAGCGTGCTGGTGGAGACGGCCTTCATCAGCAACCCCGATGAAGAAAAACGCCTGAACGACCCGAAGTACCAGGACGACCTGGCCGACGCGCTGGTGCGCGGCATCGTCGCCTACTTCTCGAAGAACCCGCCGCTGGCGCGCAACCGCCAGATCTGAGGCGCTGCCCCCGACTCAGCCGGGCAGTTGCAGGAACACCCGACCGTCCTCGATGCGCACCGGGTAGCAGCGCAGGGCCTCGGTGACCGGCGCGCAGGTCGGGCTGCCGTCGCGCACGTCGAACTTGCCCTGGTGCAGCGGGCACTCGATTTCGTGCCCTTCCAGAAAGCCGTCGCACAGGCGCGCGTGGCCGTGGGTGCAGGTGTTGTCGGTGGCGAACACGCTGCCCTCCACCTTGTAGAGCGCGATGTCGCGCCCGTCCAGCTGCACGCTGGTCACGTCGTCGTCGGGCACATCGTCGAACGCCGTCGCGTCGGTCCAGGGCAAGGTGTTGTCCGTGGTCATGGCGGCTGCTCCGTTTCAGTTCTCGGGCTTGAGGCCGGCGCGCTCGATCACCGGCTTCCAGCGGGCGAGCTCCTCTTTCATGAACTTCGCCAGCTCCTGCGGCGTGCCGCCCACGGGATTGAAGTACGCGCCCTGCAGGCGCTGGCGGGTCTCCGGGTCCTTGAGCACGGCGGAGATCTCCCGGCTCATGCGCTGGACGACCTCGGGCGGCGTGCCCTGCGGCGCCATGTAGGCGAACCAGGGCTCGGCCTGGATGTCGGCGATGCCCGATTCGCGCAGGGTCGGCAGCTCGGGCAGCAGGTCGAAACGCTCGGCCGACGTGACGGCCAGCGCCTTGAGGCGCCCGGCCTTGGCCTGCGGCATGATCGCCACCGGCGGCAGGCAGGCGAAATGCACGTCGCCCGCGATGATCGCCGTGACCGCCTGGCCCGAGGACGCATAGGGAATGTGGACCGCGAACGACTTGGTCCGGGCCTTGATCAGTTCCACACCCAGGTGTGCGATCGAGCCGCTGCCGGTGGACGCGAAGTTGTACTGGCCCGGGTTGCGCTTGAGCGCGTCGAGCCAGCCCTTCACGGAGTCCACGCCCATGCTGTTGGAGACGGCGCAGACGTTGGGCGTGGTGGCGGCCAGCGTCACTGGCGCGAGGTCTCGGAAGGGGTCGTACGGCAGGCGCTTGTAGAGCACGGTGTTGTAGACCAGGGGCGCGTTCACCGACAGCAGGAAGGTGTAGCCGTCCGGCGCGGCCTTGGCCACCAGGTCGGTGCCGCTGTTGCCGCCTGCACCGGGTTTGTTCTCCACGATCACCGGCTGGCCCAGGCGCGCGGCGAGCTTGTCGTTGATGACGCGCGCCAGGATGTCGGGCGACGAGCCGGCGCCGAAGGGCACGACGATGCGCACGACGCGCGCCGGCCAGTCCTGTGCGTGGGCGGCGGTACCGGACAGCGCGATCAGCGCACAAGCCATCAGGCGGAAGGTTTTCATGGGTTCTCCTCGATGTTTTTCATTTCAAGATGGTCGCGCTGTTCGCGCGCGATGAAGCCCGCGACCATCGCGCGGTAACAGGCGTCCACCACTTCGGGGTAGGCGCCGGTCTGTTCGGCCAGCTGCCGCACCTTGTCGAAGACTTGCTGCTGGCGTTGCGGCGCGGACACCTGGAAGGCATCGCGCTTGAAGCGCGCCGCGTCTTTCACGTAGCGGCCGCGCTCGGCCAGCAGGGCCACGATCTGCGCGTCGAGGGCGTCGATGCGCTCGCGCACCTGGGCGAGGTTCTCGCACAGGGGCACGTAGCTCGGGTCGATGAATTCGCGCAACGGGGGCGCGTGCGTATCGGGTTCGGTCTGGGGGGCAGTGGACATGGGGGCGAAAGTCAGATGGGATAGATGATGGAATTCGGGATCATTTCGCTGTCGTACACGCACAGGCGCGAGGCGAACTTGAGCCCCTCGGGGGTGCGCACGATCACGTCGATGTAGCGGCCGACGTTGAACACCGTCGATTCGCGCGAGAGCTTGGTGCGAAAGACCGCGTAGTTGGCCTCGACCTCGAAACGGTCGGCCTCGGCCTTGTGCACCAGCGGCGCACCCACCACGTGGCGCTGATAGTACGGGTCGTGGAACAGCGTTTCCTTGATGCCGTAGGCGCGGTCCTTGAGCATGCCCTTGCTCTCGAAGGACAGCGTGGCCAGCGGAAAGCCACGCTCGTGGTTCTCGCGCGGAATCAGCTTGTAGACGCAGTCGTCGATGAAGAACTCGGGCCAGAGGTCCCAGTCACCGGAATCGACCGCCTGGGCGTAGTCGGCATAGAGCCGCGAAATGGCCATGTGGTCCTCGAAGCGGAGCGCGGTGGTGTTGCTCATGCTCAGGCCTCCATCACTTCGCGCCAGTAGGCGTACATGCCGCGGATCAGGGTCTCGGTGACCATGTGGTCGGTGTCGCCCACCTCGCGCCCGCCCAGCTCGGCCAGCGTGCGGTGGTAGGGCTTCTGCTCGAAACCCTGCTGCGAGAACTCGATCACCTCGCCGTCGTCCGCCGAGACGAAGCCGGCCGGGCCGAACAGGTTGGCCTGGCGCAGGCGGCGCTGCGTCATCTCCTCGCTGTCGTCCTCGAAGCCGAAGTGGGTCCAGACGAAATCGAAGGCGCCGTGGCCGTCGGGCTGGATGTGGCGGGTCGAGACGCTGTTGACCTGCTGCTGCAGGATGACGCTGGGAAACAGCGTCATCATCACCGCCGTCGGGCCCTCCCACCAGGGCTCGGGCACGATGTCCAGGAAGCGCGGGTCGTGCAGTTGCATGCTCTCCTTGAAGCTGGAGACCTGCGTCACCTGCTCGGCCTTGCCCGACTGGCCGCGCGTGGAGATCATGGCGGCGTGGCGGTGGCGATCGTCCATCTTCAGCTCGCTCTTGTTGTCGGCGCGCCAGAGACCGAAGGTGACGAACCAGGTGTGCAGCAGGCCCGGGTGGTACGGGTCCTTGATGTTCTCCTGCATCAGCTTCCAGTTGCCCGGGATGCGCTGGCGGTTGTAGCCGAGGATGGTGAGCTTGCGGCCGTTGAAGAGGCGGTCGAAGTAGCCCAGGATGGCCGGGCCCATGAAGTCTTCCAGCGACTCGACGCCGTGGTCGAAGCTGGCGAACACCACGCCGCCGCGCGTGGCCACCTTGAGCTTGTTCAGCCCGTGGTCGGCGGTCTTGAAGTCCGCCGGCATGCCGCCGTTGACCTTGCCGTCCTGCTTCACGCCGCGCCGGAACGGCACGCCCTGGAGATCGCCCTTGAGGGTGTAGCTCCACTGGTGGTACGGGCAGACGAACTCCTTCTTGTTGCCGTGGCGCTCGCGGCAGAACTGCATGCCCCGGTGGGCGCAGACGTTCTCCACCACGCTGATGCCGCCGTCGGCGTCGCGCACCATGATCACCGAGCGCTCGCCCACCACCGTGCGCTTGTAGTCGCCGGCGTTGGGCACCTCGGCCTCCAGGCCCACGTAGTTCCAGTGCTTGGTATAGAAGAAGCGCTCCAGCTCCTTCTTGTGCAGCTCGGCGCCGGTGTAGGCCATGAAGGGAATCCGGCTGGTGCCGTCGGATTCCCAGCGCAGCTGCTCGGGAAAGGTGCCTTCTGGGGCAGTGGTCGTGCTCATGGGGTCTCCTTCTTCTCTTCAAGTGCCGCTGGCGTAGAACGCATCGGCGTAAATCTGTTCGGGCAACACGCCCATCTGGCGGATCAGCATCGAGGTCGCCTCCACCATCGGCGGGGCACCGCAGAGGTAGGCGCGGAAACCGGCCAGGTCGCGCCAGTCCTGCCGGATGGCGTCGGTGACCAGGCCGGTGCGGCAACCCGGCGCGGCCCCGGACGCCAGCACGGTGTGCACCTGCAGCTTCGGGTACCGCTGGCGCAGCTCGTCCAGCCAGTCGAGCCCGTAGACGTCGCGCTCGGAGCGCACGCCGAAATACAGGTGGATCGGGTTGTGCATGCCTGCCGCCACCACGCCGCGCACGATGGACAGGATGGGCGCCAGCCCGGTGCCGCCGGCCACGCACAGCATGGGGCCGGTGTGCTTGCGGCGCAGGTAGGCCGCGCCCAGCGGGCCGCTCACGCGCACCGCGTCGCCCACCTTCAGCTGGTTCTTGATGTAGCCGCTCACGCGGCCGTCGGGCACGCAGCGCACATGGAACTCCAGCTCGCCATCGGTGCACAGGCCGGCCATGGAATACGGGCGGATGTGGTCGGGCGTGAACTGCAGCTGCGCGTACTGCCCGGGGGAGAACTCGATCGGCTTGGCGGGCTTGAGCCGCAGGCGCTGGATGTCGTGCGTGGGCGCATCGATCGCCACCACGGTGGCCTTGACGATGCGCGCGGTGTGCACCACCACCTCGTCGGGCTCGGGGATCTCGATGGTGCAGGACTCGGTGAGAAAGGTCTGGCAGGCCAGCACGCTGCCCTCGTCCTCGGTCGCCTGGGGCGGGCGCTGCTCGCGGCCCGATTCCAGCACCTGGCCCGAAACCACCTTGCAGCGGCAGGTGCCGCAACGGCCGGCCATGCAGCTGTACGACACCGGGATGTCGTTGGCCCGCAGCGCGTCCAGCAGGTTCACCCCGGCCTCGACGCTCAGGGTGCGCTGCAACGGGCGTACGTGGATTTCCATGGGGCGTTGTCTCGTCTCTGTGGTTGTCGGCGCTCGTGGGGCGCGATGGCGGCGATGATCATCTCCGCAGGAAAATCAGTCAATGCAATGGCATCAATTCAAAATATCATTCAAATCAATATTGATGGCCTGAAGCAGAAAGCCCCTCATGAAGCTCGAAGACATCGACCTGAACCTGCTCGTGGTGTTCAACCAGTTGCTGACCGAGCGCAAGGTCTCCAAGGTGGCCGACAACCTCGGCCTGGGCCAGCCCGCCGTGAGCAACGCGCTGGCGCGGCTGCGCAAGCTGTTCGACGACGAGCTGTTCCTGCGCACTGCGCAGGGCATGCAGCCCACGCCCTTCGCCGAGCAGCTGGCCGAGTCCATCGGCTACGCCCTGGGCATGATCCACAGCGCGGTGAACGCGCGCAGCACCTTCGACCCCGCCACCAGCCAGCGCAGCTTCTCCGTCGGCATGACCGACATCGGCGAGATCTACTTCCTGCCGCAGCTGATGCAGCGCATCCAGCAGCTGGCGCCCGGCGTGACCATCAGCACGGTGCGCAACAGCGGCCTGCACCTGCGCGACGCCATGGAGGCGGGCCAGATCGACCTGGCCATCGGCCTGCTGCCGCAGCTCAAGGCCGGGTTCTTCCAGCGCCGCCTGTTCGAGCAGCGCTATGTCTGCCTGTTCCGGCAGGGCCACCCGCTGGACCTCAAGCGCATGAAGGCGAGCGACTTCTTCGCCGCCGAGCACCTCGCCGTGGTGTCCGCCGGCACCGGCCACGGCCAGGTCGACGAAATCCTGGACAAGCACTCACCGCGGCGGCGGGTGAAGCTCAAGGTGCCTCATTTCGTGGCCATCGGCCACATCCTGCAATCGACCGACCTGATCGCCACCGTGCCCGAGCGCCTGGCCGAGCGCATGGTCCAGCCGTTCGGCCTGAAGCAGCTGCCGCACCCGGTCGAGCTGCCTGACATTGCCATCAACCTGTTCTGGCACGCGAAGTACCACAAGGACCCGGCCAACCAGTGGCTGCGCAACCTGGTCTTCGACCTGCACGCCGACGGCGGTGGTGTGCCCTCGTGACCGAGGCTCAGGCCGGGTTGCGCTTGGCCTCGCGGCTGGCCTTCCAGGCGCCGAAGACCGCGATCAGGCCCGGCACGATGATCAGGGCCCAGATGATCATGCTGAGGTTCTCCTGCACCCAGGGCAGGTTGCCGAACAGGTAACCCGCCGTCGTCAGGCCCACCACCCAGATCAGCGCGCCGATCACGTTGTAGGCGGTGAACTTCACGCGCGTCATCTCGGCCACGCCGGCCACGAAGGGCGCGAAGGTGCGGATGAAGGGCATGAAGCGCGCCAGGATGATGGTGATGCCGCCGTACTTCTCGTAGAACGCGTGCGCCTGGTTGAAGGCGTTGCGGTTGAACAGGCGAGAGTTCTCCCACTGGAACACCTTGGGGCCGAAGTAGCGCCCGATGGTGTAGTTGGTCTGGTCGCCCAGCACCGCCGCGATGACCAGCAGCACCATGGCCAGCGGCAGGCTCATCAGGCCGACACCGCACAGCGCCCCCACCACGAACAGCAGCGAGTCCCCCGGCAGGAAGGGCATCACCACCACACCGGTCTCGGTGAAGATGATCAGGAACAGCAGGGCATAGACCCAGGCGCCGTAGTTCTGCACGAAGGTCTGAAGGTGCTGGTCCACATTCAGGATGAAGTCGATGAGGAAGGTAACGATTTCCATGGAGGGGCATTATCCCTGCGGCCTACAATTTGCCTGTGACAAGCCTGCCCACCCTCCAGACACCCCCCCGCCGCCCCATCCGCGAACTGCCCGACGAGCTGATCAGCCAGATCGCCGCGGGCGAAGTGGTCGAGCGGCCCGCCTCGGTGGTGCGCGAGCTGGTGGACAACGCGCTGGATGCCGGCGCGACCCAGATCACGCTGCGCCTGCAGGCCGGCGGCGTGCGGCTCATCAGCGTGGAGGACAACGGCTGCGGCATCCTGCGCCACGAGCTGCCCCACGCGCTCAAGCGCCATGCCACCAGCAAGATCGCCAGCCTCTCCGACCTGGAGTCGGTGGGCACCATGGGCTTTCGCGGCGAGGCGCTGGCCGCCATCTGCTCGATCGCCGAGGTCTCGCTGCTCACGCGCGTGGACACGGCCGACGAACCCCACGGCTGGCTGCTCGACGGCCGCAGCGGCGAGCTGCAGCCCACCGCCCGCGCGCCCGGCACCACGGTGGAGGTGCGCGAATTGTTCTTCGCCACGCCCGCGCGCCGCAAGTTCCTCAAGACCGACGCCACCGAGCTCGCCCACTGCATCGAAGCGGTGCGCCGCCACGCGCTGGCCCGGCCCGACGTGGGCTTCGCCATCTGGCACGAGGGCAAGCTGGTGGCGCAGTGGCGCGCGGTCAGTGGCGACGGCATCGACGCGCTGCGCCAGCGCCTGGCCGACGTGCTGGGCGAAGAGTTCGTGGAACAGGCCGTGGCGGTGGACTGGCCCATCGAGGCCCCCATCCTGGTGGCCAACGGCCAGCAGCGCCTGCGCGTGTGGGGCTTTGCCGGTGTGCCCGACGCCGCGCGCTCGCGCGCCGACTGGCAGTTCGCCTACGTGAACGGCCGCTACGTGCGCGACAAGGTCATCACCCACGCCGCGCGCAGCGCCTACGAAGACGTGCTGCACGGCCACCGCCAGCCGGTGTATGCGCTGTTCGTCTCGCTCGACCCGACGCGGGTGGACGTGAACGTGCATCCCACCAAGATCGAGGTGCGCTTCCGCGACAGCCGCGAGGTGCACCAGGGCGTGCGCCATGCCGTGGAAGCCGCGCTCGCGGTGCCGCGCTCGGCCAACGCCGCTGCCACCGATGCGGCACCCGCGCCAGCGGCCGCGCCCGCCGCCCCGGCCTGGACGCCCCCGGCGCGGCAGGCCCCGTTCGCGTTCGCGCCGCGCGAACCCGAGGTGGGCCACCGCGTGAGCGACGTGGGCGCGCTGTGGGCCACCGCACCGTCGGCCCCGCCCCTGACCACCACGAGCCCCAACGCC